>NZ_JAHRFA010000015.1:67832-111326 GCF_020883045.1 Microcoleus sp. CAWBG58
AACCAGGAAGTGAGGTTTGTAGTGAGGACTTTAGTCCGCAAAAAGAAGGACTGAAGTCCTGACTACGAACCTCAGATTAAGGTTTGTAGTGAGGACTTTAGTCCGCAAGAAGAAGGACTGAAGTCCTCACTACGAACCTGGGAAAGTTATATTTATAATGAGGACTCAAGTCCTTACTACAAAATTTAAAATCAAAATATCATGTACGAGTACCGGACGCTGACACCAGAACAACGTGCTGAATTAGTTCGACAACGCTTAGCCAAAGGCTATCCACCCCACAGACCACCACATTTAATACGCGATCGCACTTTTTACCTGCTGACAGCCACTTGTTACGAACATAAGTATTACATGGTAGATACATCCCGCCGCCAGCAACTCCTAGATCGGCTATTTGAGGCATTTGTAACTAAAGGTATGGAAATACTAGCATGGGTTGTATTACCCAATCACTATCATCTTTTGGTGCAGGTTACGAACTTTAACGACTTAAGTAAATTATTTCATTCGGTTCATGGCGCAACCTCTCGTCAATGGAATCTTGAAGATGGAGCTACAGGTGGTCGAACAGTTTGGTATAGTTACAGTGATAGAGCTATTCGTTCGGAACGCCATTACTATACAACGCTGAATTATATCCACAACAATCCTGTCAAACACCTATGGGTAAAGTCTCCTTATGATTACGAGCAAAGTAGTATTCACTGGTATTTAAAATATTATGGACGGGAATGGCTGCGTCATTTGTGGACTCAATATCCTGTTAGAGACTATGGTCACGCTTGGGATAATATTTAGAAATATATAGGTTGAGGACTTTAGTCCTCACTACAAACGTTCGTAGTAAGGAATGCGAGTCTTTTTAATGCGAGAGGACTCGCATTCCTCACTACAAACTAATTAACTTTAATGCGAGAGGACTCGCATTCCTCACTACAAACTAATTAACAGTGCAAAAATGAGAAATATATCAGATTTAGACAATGTACCCGAAATAGAAGAAGAGGAAGATTCCAGCGTACTGCTGTCGATCGGCGATTTAATGTCCGGCTTGTTGATGTTATTCGCGCTCCTGTTCATCACCGTCCAAATTCAACTCAGCGCCAAGGCGAAAATGCTCGATGATAAAATCCTTCAGGTGGAAAAACTGCGACAGGAATTGCAGCAATATCAAAAGGCTTTTGAAGGACTGCCACAAATTATTGTCAATGCTTTAGAGGGAAAAGTTGGAGGCAAAGATATTTTTACTGTTGACCCCGGAACCGGAGATGTCAGCATTCGCGATCGCATTTTGTTTGATAATAACAGTTCCGTCCTCAAACTCGAAGGAAAAAAGTTTTTGCAAGCCTTCATTCCCATTTACAGCCAAGTGCTTTTTGCTAACAAACAGTTTGAAAAACAAATTGCTCGCGTTGTCATCGAAGGACATACAAGTTCCGCAGGTTCCGATTCAAAAAATCTGGAACTGAGTTTGCGAAGGGCTTTAGCTGTTTCTAATTATATGTTTTCCAATGAGGTTACTTTTCCTAAAAAAGCTCAACTGGAGCAAAAAGTATTAGTTTCGGGACGGGGAGAATTAGACGCGAATCAGACTCAAAATGCCGCGGGCGATCGCAAAGTCGTTTTCCGCTTCCAATTCCGCCGCGAAAACTTAAATGTTGACCTAAACCGCTAATTACCCTCCCCCGAAGGCAAAAGCCCGAATTCTACCCCTAGATAAATGCTGCGGCTTGACCTGCGGATTTGATATAAAATGTGTGGGATTATTAGTCCTATACGCACGGGTAGCCAGACACCCTTATGAAATCGCTCTTTCCCAATCGAACATCGAACATCGAACATAGAAAACTGTATAACCTGTTGCTGCTATTATTTCCCGCAAGTGCATGGCTAATCGTTTTCTTCATTCTGCCGGTGCTAATTGTACTGTTGTACAGTTTCTTAGAGCGCGGTACTTACGGCGGGATTACTTGGGTATTTACTCTCAGTAACTACCAGCGTTTGTTTAGCTGGGTTTTTTTAGGGGTAATTGGGCGATCGCTCTTTTTGGCTTTTTTGACAACCGCGGCTTGTTTGTTAGTCGGCTATCCCCTAGCATTTTTCATCGCCACCCGTCCTCCCCGCTGGCGAAATGCCTTGCTTTTGCTGATAATGATTCCATTTTGGACTAACTTTTTAGTGAGAACCTACGCCTGGATCATTCTGCTGCGGAGCGAAGGAGTAGTCAACACAGCCCTGCAAAACCTGCAAATAATTACCGAACCGTTAAACTTGCTGTTTACGCCTTTCGCTGTGGCGATCGGTCTGATTTACGGCTATTTACCTTTCATGGTTCTGCCTTTATATTCTAGCATAGAACGCTTTAATTTCTCATTGGTTGAAGCAGCTCAAGATTTAGGAGCAAATGATATTCGCACTTTTTGGCGCGTATTTTTGCCATTGACAACTCGCGGCATTGTGGCGGGTTCTATCCTCGTGTTTGTTCCCGCAGTCGGCGCTTTCATTACACCCGATATATTGGGCGGAGCTAAAACAATTATGGTGGGAAATTTGATTCAAAATCAGTTTATGAAATCTCGCGATTGGCCTTTTGGTTCGGCGCTTTCTATGCTATTGACTGTAATAATATTAGTTCCTGTTTTAATTTATTTTCGCGTTTCCGATGAAACCGAATAAGTGGTGTGTACTGCGCGCCTTACATTTAGGTTAAGATGAGCTAATGACCAATGACTATTGACTACTAAGAGGGCGGGCACGCACCATCCACCGCCCCTACCTAATGACTGATGACTAAAATAAAACTAGATTTATTTGTTCGGGCGATCGCCAAAAAGTGGCTTTGGGTACAAGCTTCCCTAGCATTTGCCTTTCTCTACTTGCCAATTCTGATCTTAATTATTTACTCCTTCAACGCTTCCAAATTTAACGCAGTTTGGCGCGGCTTTACCCTCGATTGGTACGGCAGCTTGTTTAGCAGTGCTGGCGCGACTATTGCTACCAGCACCAGTACCGGAATTTTGCCAGCACTGAGCAATAGCTTGCTAATTGCAGCTATTTCGACGGCTTTAGCGACTGTTTTCGGTACCATGCTCGCCCTAGCGCTGGAACGCTTTCATTTTCCGGGACGCAAAGCAGTAGAAGCTTTGCTGTTTTTGCCGATTATTATGCCCGAAATTACGATCGGCATTTCGCTGCTAGTTTTCTTTACCCTAGCATTTCGGATCGTAGAAAATCTCACGGGAATCCGCCTCAATCTCGGCTTACCTACAGTAATTATCGGTCACGTTGTCTTTAATATTTCATTCGTAACGATTACCGTCAGGGCGCGTTTGGCAGAACTCGATCCTCAATTAGAACAAGCCGCCTTTGACTTGGGTGCTAACGAATGGCGGACTTTTTGGCGGATTACTCTCCCTCTAATTTTGCCCGCTATTTTCAGCGCAGCACTGCTGGCTTTTACTTTGTCGCTGGACGATTTTGTCGTGACATTCTTTACCACCGGTGTCGGTTCGATGACCCTGCCGCTATTGGTTTACGGCATGATAAAATTTGCAGTGACGCCAGCAATTAATGCCATCTCAACTTTGATGTTGCTAGCTTCTTTATTGCTGGTTGTATCGTCGCTAAGAGTTAAAAGAAGTTGAAAAACTTGCTTTGTATGTCATAATTAATTTTGCCTACAACTAACAAAGCCTATGAAACGCCTGCTGACTTTCTTACTTTTGTTTGTGATGAGTGCAACTGTTGTTTTCGGATGCAGCCGCACAGGTAGCAACCAGCAAGTCCTCAGCATTTACAATTATGCAACTTATATCGCTCCAGAAGCGATCGCCCAATTCGAGAAAGAGAACAATGTTAAAATTCAATACGACACTTTCGAGAACAGCGACGCACTCTACGCCAAACTCAAACAGGGAAATCCCGGTTACGATGTCATATTTCCCGCCGACTACATGGTCAGAATCATGGCAGCCGAGAATATACTTGAACCCTTAGATGCTGCAAAAATTATTAACAAAAATAATCTCGATTCAAAATGGCTAAACCAAACATTTGACCCTGGCAATAAATATTCATTGCCCTATCAGTGGGGAACCATGGGAATTGGCTACAACATCAAAGCAACCAAGGACGAGATTAATAGTTGGGGGGCGATGTTCGATCCTAAATATACTGGAAAAATAGCATGGCAAGATGATGCCCGATACACTTTTGCAGTGGTTTTAATGTATTTAGGATTTGACCCAAATACAACTAATCCCGAAGAAATTAACAAAGCCCGCGACTTGCTGATTAAAAATAAAAATATGATAGCCGCTTTTGTCCCCGACACGGGTCAAACTCTGCTCGATCAAGGAGAAGTAAACCTGACAATGGAATGGAGCGGCGATATTTTTCAGGTAATGAAAGAGAATCCAAATCTCCGCTACGCTATTCCCAAAGAAGGCACAATTGTCTTTTCTGACAACATGGCAATTCCCAAAGGTGCACCGCACAAAGAGTTAGCTGAGAAATTTATTAACTTTATTTTGCAGCCAGAAGTAGGTGCGACAATTTCTAATTTTACCCACTATGGCTCGCCGAATAAAGCAGCAATAGACAAAGGTTTAATTGACCCGAAAGATTTGAAAAATCCCCAAATTTATCCACCGGCTGAAATTTTTGGTAAGATGAAATTCTTGCAGGATGTCGGGAAAGCAACCGCATTGTACGATCGAGCTTCGACGGAAGTTAAAGCAGGAGCAGGAAAGTAAGCATTCGTCGTGCCAACAACCAGGTCAAACTTAACTGGTTCCAAGGAAGAGCATGGTAACGAGTAGAAAGCGAGTAACTAACGAAATGTAGGGTGCGGAGCGGGGGAAAATTATTGAGTATCTCGTCAAAATATTCAGCGCTGACGCACCCTATAATAACTGGGCCAAGGTACGTAGTTGCGATGAAAGCGCTCTTTCCTGATATAAGCGTATAGCGCTCAAGCGCAACTACATACCTAATTTGTGTGACGACAATAAAACCGCTCTGCCTTGTTAAGGGCGATCGGATTCTATGCAAAATGCAAATTCATATAACATTGGTATCAGGGGGAAAATTATTGAGTATCTCGTCAAAACATTCAGCCCGCTCCGCACCCTACAATAACTAAAAATTAAATTATACACAATAGCGAGTAACTAACTGTAGGGTGCGGAGCGGGGGAAAATTATTGAGTATATCGTCAAAATATTCAGCCCGCTCCGCACCCTACAATAACTACTAGGATAGATCAGAATGCACGCCGTCGAAATTATAGACATTTCCAAAGTATTTAAAAGTGCCCGCAGTCAAGATTTCTTGGCTGTAGACAATATCAACCTGCAAATTAAAGATCGCGAATTCTTTTCTTTGCTCGGCCCTTCCGGCTGCGGCAAAACTACAACTTTGCGAATGATTGCGGGTTTTGAAATGCCCACAGCGGGCGAAATTTACATTCACGGCCAACCGATGCGACATCGCCCGCCATTTCACCGCCCAGTGAATACGGTATTTCAAAATTATGCTTTATTTCCGCACATGACGGTAGCACAAAATGCTGCATTTGGCTTGGAAATGGAGAATTTGCCTCCCCAAACAATTCGCGATCGCGTCGTGGCAGCTTTAGCATTAGTACAGTTAACGGATGTAGAAAAACGCTATCCCCGCCAACTGTCGGGAGGGCAGCAGCAGCGAGTAGCGTTGGCGAGGGCGTTGGTTAAAGAGCCTTCTGTTTTGCTGTTGGATGAACCCTTAGGAGCCCTGGATTTGAAGTTGCGAAAAGAGATGCAATTAGAATTAAAAAAGATGCAGAGACTGTTGGGAATTACGTTTATTTATGTAACTCACGACCAAGAAGAAGCGCTCGCGATGTCGGACAGAATTGCTGTGATGGAGGGAGGAAAACTGCAACAAGTCGGGACGCCTGTTGAGATTTATGAATATCCTAAAACGCGGTTTGTGGCTGATTTTATTGGGGACAGCAATTTTTTGACCGGGCGAGTAGTGGAAAAGCAACATGGTAAAATAACGGCGTTGGTTGACCAGCAGTTGCCCGTGTTAGTTGCGACAGCAGAAGATTTGCCGGCTGGGAAAGTTGTTACTCTGGTGTTGCGGCCGGAAAAAGCCACTATTTATCCGGCTAATTATGATGCTGAGCATAGCTGGCCGGGAGTAGTTGAAGAGGCGATTTATATTGGCACTGACACGCGCTATACGGTGCGCCTGACTGCTAAAAGCTCGATCGCCCTTCGCCGACAAAACTTGCACAGAGATGACTTGCAGCGGCACAAAATTGGCGACAGCGTTCGAGTCTCCGTGCCACCGGAAAGTATCTGTATTTTATAGCGACAGGAAGAAGGAAGACACGACAGTCGATTACCATAATAAAAACCGTTCGTAGTGTGGACTTTAGTCCGCAGAAATTGATGCGGACTAAAGTCCACACTACGAACCTTACTTATTAATGGAACTTCTCTCTATGGGGAAGTTCCGATTAACAAGAGTCAAAAAATCATCCATCGAAGATGTCGATCAAGAGGGCCCAAGCCCAACAACGTCCGCGAATCTTTCTCAGAACCGCTATAGTTGTGCACAAAAAATTCCCAAACTAGCCAACTTTTAAGGTGCGGGAATTTCCGGCGAGGGGGAAGGCGTGGGAATTTCCGGAGGAGTTGTTGATTCTGGCGACGGCGCGGGAATCTCCGCAGGACTCGATTCTGGCGAGGGCGAGGGACTCTCGGCACCGGGCGAGGGACTCTCGGCACCGGGCGAGGGAATATCCGCAGGAGTTGGGGCGGTATTTTCCGGCGGTGGCGGCAGTTGTTCGGGATCCGGGTTCTGGTTTTGGAGGCTCCGCACCCACAAACCTAAACCCGCGAAGACTAGCATCAGCACCAACAGTCCCAGCAGCGGCCCCAAACGCTTCGGCTTCTGTTTTTCAACTGGTTCCGAGGCGGAGGCAGTTTCGGGGTACAGCAACTGTTTCGACGATTCAGAAAGTTGAGATTCTGGCATCCTCCCCGTTTTTTGGAGGGATACCGAGCCTGACACCGAGGGTGACATGGGTAGCGACACGGAGGGTGACATGGGTAGCGATATCGACGGCGACGCCGACGGTGCGGAAGCCGTATCGAACAGTACGACTCTCTCCGGTGACATCCGACAGTAAGTCACCACTACAGAGGTGTTGTCGTAACCATTTTTCTCGTTGGCGAGGCGAACCCAAGACTGAGCAGCGGCTTCCAAGGACATTTTGCTCTCAAGTACCTCTGGGCCGTAATTCTGCCAAGATTGCTCTACCCAGTCGTTATCGCTCAAACCGTCGGAGCACAGCAGCAGCAAGCCTTCCTCTTCGACAATAAATCGTTGAATCGTCGGGCGCAGAAAATCGCCGTCCCGCGTCCCCAAAGCTTGAGTCAGGGCTCCGGCATCCGATCGCAATTGAGTCTCCCAGTATAAACTGTGTCCTAGGTGGACTTCCCTAGACGCTACATCGTCGTCCACAGTTAGCCGCTGACAGTAATTGTTGCCAATCCAATAGGCGCGGCTGTCTCCAACATTGACCAAATAAAGTTCGTGACTGTTATTCGCCGGTACATCCTGGGAAACTTTCACTTTTTGAGGCAACTGGAGGGCCATCACCAAAGTGGTTCCCATGCGCTCCCGCAACTCTTTTCCTTGCTCGTTATTTTGAGCGGAAATCACATTATTCACAACTTTCACTATTTCTTCGAGTTGTTTGATGACCATTGCTGGCGCCATCAACTCTTCTTGTTCGGCGATTTCGGCGAGCAAATTTTGGATTAAAGCTTTCAGCGATTGCACGGCTAACTGACTGGCAACTTCTCCTCCTTCGTGGCCTCCAACCCCGTCGCAAACCATTGTCAAGTAAGGAATTAGTTTGTCATTTCCGGCACTTTTTATCGATTGAAAATCAGCAGCAGTCGGATAGCAACTATCTTCATTTTGGGAGCGCTGCGGCCCGGTATCGGTGATGCCGAATACTTCTAAATGCAGGGGCAATTTAGCAGCTTGTTCTAATAGTAAATCGTTAAGTTCCAGGGCGATCGCATCTAAATTCATGCTGCTGCGGCGCATAAACAGACAAATCTCTCCGAGTTTCGACTGTATCTCAGGTTGTGCCGATTCCACCAAACCAGACCACACATCTCCCAAATCCTTGAGAGTCGGTACAAAATTACCTCGATGCAGTTCCAGCAGACGCACCCGCCAACCTTCCACGCGCAAATTTTCCGGTACCAGCAAACTCGCAGCGACTCCTTGTTCCGACAGTGGCGTCCACAGTTGGAGCATTTGCCACAGCCAGTAAACTTGGCGCGTGGCACTTGTCTGAGCCCAAGCTTGTAGAATAGAAGGATACAGGCTACCGAAATTATTGATCGGCACATTTTCCAACAACAGCACCTCTGTGGCTTCGGCTGCTTCCCCGAGGGAACAAAAGCCGTATACTTCGGGCGAATGGAGCCGCTGGGGATACAAATGCAGGTAAGGCATGATGTGCACCGGCAGTTGTTCGGGGACGCTAGGAGGAATAGACGGACGGCTGTCGAGCCAGATTTGGGGTGCAATGACAAAATATCGATCGGCGATTACCTTACCCGCGGGCACTTCCTCGACTGTGGGGCCCACCGCCCACAAATAGCGATAAATTAAATCGGTTTCGCAAGCTGCACACTTTTGGCTGCCAAAGCTATTGCCGGGATCGGAACAGCTCAGATTCGGGCAATAAATCGGTTCGGAGAAACTACTGATCATATCGAAATAGTTTGTGTAAAAACATTCTGAAGATATATGATTGCCACGCTCAAATTCAGGAACTTGAGAATAAACTGATTTTAGCCCCTATCAATTTTTTAACTGCCTTTGGGGCACGAGAAATTGTAGTTGCTGCCAGTGTCCACCGGCTAAAATTGTAATTTAAGCTACTCAAACTCAGAGTTTGAGTGCGATCGAACTTGCAGCCCGGTGGTTGCAGGCTCAACCTGTTACTGCGACGCGATTTTTCGCTCTCCAAGGGCTAGCAACTCGCAAACCCTTGCAAACTCAGTTGTTCGCAATTGTTACATCTCAAATTTCAAATCTAAGATATTTCATAGTATCACCAATTCTTTTATGTTCTGGACTCCCACGCTCCTTTGGTTGCTCGTTGGGGCTTTGCTCTGTTTGGCAGAGCTATTTCTCCCCACTGCTTTTGTTGCTTTTATCCTGGGACTGAGTGCCTTCGCCGTCGCTGGATGCTCTCTGGTTTTACCTTACGTTAATTTACAAATATTCCTGTGGATGGTATTTTCGACAGTTTTTGTGCTGCTGTCCCGGCGATTGATACCAAAAGGCAAGGCATGGGCGATCGCAGATTCTGACGAAGCTAAAACTTTAACAGAAATTCCCCCAGGAGAATCGGGGCGAGTGATTTATGAGGGGAATTCTTGGCAAGCTCGCTGCGAAGACGCTTCTACCGCCATCCCCCCCAACCAAAACGTGATAGTCGTCGGCAGGAAAGGCACTACTCTGATAGTTTTGCCAGAACATTTGCTGCATTCCTAAAAAAATGCGAAATTAGTAGTTAGTAGTTAGTAGTTAGTAGTTAGTAGTTAGTAGTTAGTAGTTAGTAGTTAGTAGTTAGTAGTCATACCAATTCTGTAGGTCGCTGCACAGAATGGTCAGCCTGAAATCCTTTCCTGTCAAGGATATATTCTATGCAGCTTCACAGAAAAATGGTATCAGTTGTCAGTATTTAGTTGTCAGTTGTCAGTAGTTAGTTGTCAGTTGTCAGTAGTTTTTAGATATAGCGGTTATCAAAAAAGTGAGGTATGCCCCATGCCCCATGCCCCATGCCCTATGCCCCATGCCCCATGCCCCATGCCCCATGCCCCATCCCTCCGCTTCGCTTCGCCCATGAGTACCTCATATGGGAGTTCGAAAGGCTATAACATTTAACAGTCAAGATTTATAGGAGGCTACCGTGGAACAATTTTTTTTACTCGTATTTTTAGCACTGGGCGGATCGGCGATCGCAGGTTCCGTCAAGATTATCAATCAGGGAAATGAAGCCCTGGTAGAAACTTTAGGTAAATATAGCGGCAAGAAACTCGAACCTGGTTTGAATTTTGTAACACCGTTTCTCGATCGCGTTGTTTACGAACAAACCATCCGCGAAAAAGTCTTAGACATTCCCCCCCAAGCTTGTATCACCCGCGACAACGTTTCATTCACCGTTGATGCTGTAGTTTACTGGCGGATTGTGGACTTGGAAAAAGCCTGTTACAAAGTCGAAAATCTTCAGTCAGCAATGGTGAATATGGTGCTGACTCAAATTCGCGCCGAAATGGGTCAACTCGACCTCGAACAAACCTTTACGGCTCGTTCTCAAATTAATGAAATCTTGCTCAGAGATTTAGATATTGTTACCGATCCTTGGGGAGTGAAAGTAACGCGGGTGGAATTGCGCGATATTATCCCTTCTAAAACTGTACAGGAATCGATGGAATTGCAGATGGCAGCCGATCGCCGAAAACGAGCCGCAATTCTGACATCCGAGGGCGAACGCGAGTCGGCAGTTAACAGCGCCAAAGGTAAAGCCGAAGCGCAGGTTTTGGATGCGGAAGCGCGGCAAAAAGCGACAATTTTGGAAGCAGAAGCTCAACAAAAGGCGATCGTGCTGAGAGCGCAAGCAGAACGCCAAAGTCAGGTTTTGAAAGCTCAAGCTACTTCTGAGGCTTTACAAATTATCGGTAAAACTCTACAAAATGACCCCAAGTCCCGCGAAGCTTTGCAGTTTTTGTTAGCTCAGAACTATTTAGATATGGGCTTAAAAATTGGCAGCAGCGATAGCAGCAAGGTGATGTTTATGGATCCGCGTACTATCCCGGCTACGATGGAAGGATTGCGATCGATCGTTGGGGAAGCCAGTAATAATGAGGTGAAAAGCTAGTCTAAAAGATATTGTTGCGAGCGATAGATATCTATTTACACGGTGTTCGTAGATACAAGGGGCGGGTTCCACCAACAATAACTGCCAATAATTAACAATCTCTCAAACCCGCCCCCGCCCCACGGTAAATCCTCGCGTAAATTTTTGGCATTTAATAAAAATAAAGGTTGATGTATATTATCCGTGGTGGGGGGCGGGTTTATTTAGATTGTTGGTAGCTGTTAGATATTGTTGGTGAACCCGCCCTTACGACAATTACAGTCAGACTTTCTTCCTTTTTCCTTCTTTAAGATTCTTGAGCGAGAGTACATCGATCGCACAATCCAAAAAATTCCAAAGTATGATAATAAATTTTGAAAGAATGAGATTGTTGTAATTGGCTTTCTAGGTGATGGACGGGGCATTCGTCGATCGTAATAGACGCACCGCATTCGAGACAAGTAAGGTGATGTTGGTCTTGGTGGGCGGCACCGTAGAGAGATTCGCCACTAGCAAGCGTTCTGACTTGCACGAAGCCCTCCCGCTTTAAACCGTCGAGGGAGCGGTAAACTGTTGCTAAGCCCATGCTGTGGTCGCTGTTACGCAGTTCTAAGTAGATATCTTGCGCTGAGAGCGATCGATTCAAGTGCTTGAGCAAGTGTAAAATACGCTCCTGACTGCGGGTGCGGTTAGTTCTCATAATTTTGTGGTGTAGTCTGCTGGAATCAAATTTGTCCCTGTTTCTAGGCTAGCTTAATTAGGGTCAGCAAAGGGCGATCGGCTTCCCGCCCGCGTTGTAGAATGAGGTGGCCGTAAATTTCGCATCACCTACACATTGCTGTGACTCAAAAATATTTTGCCCAAATCTATGTTACCCTCCGCCCTTCGGTTTTAGACCCGGCCGGCACTGCTGTACAGTCTGGTTTGCAACACATGGGATACGACAATGTCGATCGCGTGCGGATCGGGAAGTACGTTGAATTGACGCTAACTGCTGCTGGTGAGTCCTCCGCGCGCGAACAACTCGATCGCATTTGCGACCAACTTTTGGCCAATCCAGTGATTGAAAACTATCGGGTTGAGTTGACTGAAATTCCTGTTGCTGTCGAGACTGTGGCTTAAGTGCGATCGACCGTAGGGTGTGTTTTTCAACCCGGAGACCCCCCTAACCCCCCTTGGTAAGGGGGGGACAAGAGAGTTCTCAAAGTCTGCCTTAAAAAGCGGAGACAAGAGCATTCAAAGTCTCTGTTAAAAACACGAAAACTCGGAACACTCAAAGTCCCCATTCTGAAGGGGGATGCGAGGGGGATCTAGACTTCGATACAAGCAAGAAACACAGACGATTTCAGTCTGAAGTTGACGCTTCAGGCTTCTGATTTCCATCCGTTACATCCGTTACAAAATCCGTTGCCGAACTTCCTTCTGCTTATGAAATTTGGAGTTATTGTTTTTCCGGGTTCAAATTGCGATCGCGACGTGGTGTGGGTAACTCAAGGGTTGCTGCACCAACCGACGCGGATGATTTGGCACGAAGATACCGATATTTCGGATATCGACATCATTGTAGTTCCCGGCGGTTTCAGTTACGGAGATTATTTGCGGTGCGGTGCGATCGCCCGTTTTTCTCCAGCGATGCAGGCTACGGCGGAACACGCGAAACAAGGAAAGCTTGTACTCGGCATCTGCAACGGTTTTCAGGTGTTGACTGAAGCCGGTTTGCTCCCCGGTGCTCTGGTGCGGAATGCGGGATTGCATTTTATTTGCGATCGCACTTCGTTGAAAGTCGAACGCGGCAACACCCCTTGGACTTCCGCCTATACTTCCGGTGAGATCATCGATTTGCCGATCGCCCACGGAGAAGGCAACTATTATGCCGATGCGGATACTTTGGCAGAGTTGGAAGAACACGATCAAGTGTTATTTCGATACTGTACGGAAGCAGGCGAAATTAACGCTGCTGGCAATCCCAACGGTTCGTTAAATAACATTGCCGGCATCTGCAATCGCGCGGGCAATGTGTTAGGAATGATGCCGCATCCAGAACGAGCATCCGATCCGATGTTGGGCGAAACTGATGGGATGAAATTGTTTCAAGGATTGCTAATGGCAACAGTTGCTGCTGTTTTGTAGCTGATATTTCCCGGTTCGTAGTGAGGACTTTAGTCCTTCTTAACCGGTTCGTAGTGAGGACTTTAGTCCTTCTTAACCGGTTCGTAGTGAGGACTTTAGTCCTTCTTAACCGGTTCGTAGTGAGGACTTTAGTCCTTCTTAAACGGTTCGTAGTGAGGACTTTAGTCCTTCTTAAACGGTTCGTAGTGAGGACTTTAGTCCTTCTTAACGGTTCGTAGTGAGGACTTTAGTCCTTCTTAACTGGGTGAATCTCTATTTAACTGGTTCCCAGGCTACAGCTTGGGAACCCATATCCAGAGGCTCTGCCTCACTTTCAAGCGATGCACCCACAAAATTAAAAATGCTAAAATGACCTCAAAGTCAATACATCGGAAAAAAGTCCTATGCCTTCACCCTTTCCCGGAATGGATCCATACTTAGAACACCCCGATTTCTGGCAGGAAACTCATCATTGGTTAATTATTGCGATCGCTGATACCATCATGCCTCAAATTCGTCCTAAATATGAGGTGGCGATTAAACAAAATATCTATAAAAACGATGCTAATGACTATAACAACAACTCTATTTTATTAAGTATCCCCGATGTGGGTATCGAACATCAATCTAATACCATCAATACTCCTAACCGTTCAGTTGCCATTGCTACTTTAACACTTCCGACTACCGTCAAAGTGCCGATTCCTGCAAAAATAACACAAACTTATCTAGAAGTACGAGAAATGACAACCAAACAAGTTGTCACCGCAATTGAAATTATTTCTCCTGTCAACAAACGTAATGGAGAAGGCAGAATTACTTATCTCAAAAAACGCCAGAGTATTTTAGGCAGCTCAACCAATTTAGTAGAAATTGACTTGCTGCGAAAATGGGAATCTATGCCCATCCTTAACAATTCCATTGAAAGTAATTATCGAATTTTAGTCAGTCCCAGCAAGATCCGTCCGTTTGCCGAACTTTATGCTTTCAATCTCCGCGATTCTTTGCCTATATTTCCGCTTCCCTTGCGCGAGGAAGATGTAGAACCCATTCTTAATTTACCAGAAATATTTGCAGGTATTTACGATCGCGCCGGCTATGACTATCGGATCGATTACGATCGAGAACCCGTACCGACTCTAGCGGAAGAAGAGCAGGTTTGGGCAACCCAACTTTTGCAAGAAAGAGAAGTTTGAGATAAACAGTTGACAGTTGATATTGGATAGTTGACTCTTCGACTAGGCTCAATCAGATTAAATTGATTCTGGGCCCGAAGATCCGCCCAACACAACCAGCAATCCACATTTACATTAATATTTAAACACAAAAGAATCTTGTAGGGGCGGGTTCGCCAACAATAATCGCCGCAAACAAACAATCTCAAAAACCCGCCCAACCCAACCATAGATTCACATTTACATTAATATTTAAAATTTCGGACAATTTTTGGGTTCATTGGGGTTTTCTGTGGGGTGGGGGCGGGTTGATTTAGATTGTTGGTTATCTTTAAATATTATTGGCGAACCCGCCCCTACGAATAACCCGAATTAAAAAAATCTCGGACAATTTTTGGGTTGATTGGGGTTTTCTGTGGGGTGGGGCGGGTTTATTTAGATTGTTGGTTATCTTTAAATATTATTGGCGAACCCGCCCCTACGAATAACCCGAATTAAAAAAATCTCGGACAATTTTTGGGTTGATTGGGGTTTTCTGTGGGGTGGGGGCGGGTTTATTTAGATTGTTGGTTATCGTTAGATATTGTTGGTGAACCCGCCCCTACAATATTTTATGTTATATAATAACAAATCAATGGAATTTGATATTACTCATAAATATTCTCTATGGCAATTAGTATTGCAGACACCAAAACTCGGCTACTCGGCTGTAGTGCCCTATACATCGTCGGCCAGTCTATCTCCAGCGCCCTCACCACCGCCGGCCCCGTAGCAACTGCGGCGACAGGTGTACTCGGCGGCCCAGGAGTGTTCGCAGCTAGTGTTTTAGCAACTATTGCTACTGGCGTTATCGGCAATATGACGGCGGGCGAATGCGGTAACAAGTTGGCGCAGCGAATCGGAAAAAATGCGGATATTCTCAAGAATGGTGATTTGACTGCGGCGGCTGGAGAAGCTATCGGCTGTCTGCTTCACAAGAATATTCCTGAATCTGAGGAATTTAAGGTTATTGTTGAACAAAATAATCTGCGTCATGCTAAAGCTGATTTTCAATATTTAGCTAAGAAAACTGTTGATTACTGGGTAAAAATTGATGCGGAAACTGACACTTCCAAGCCTTTACATTTTACTGACGACCAACTTGCGAAGATTTTTTCGCCAGATCCGAATCAGTTTGTGGAGGTTAAGGGATTGTCGGTGCAGGATTGGCAAGATTTTTTGACTGATTTTGCGGCGAAGGAAAACAAAAGTTTGCATACGGAATTAATTGCTTGTACGGCGGCAAAATTGCACGAATTTTTTCCGAAGGCGTTTCGGGAAGTGCTGAAACAAGATGCGGAAACTGGCGGCCGACAATTTGCGGGTATGCAGTTGATTTTGCATCGGGAAACTTTGGCGGAATTGCAAAGTTTGGGGCTGCAAAATGGGGAGGTTTTGCAAAGGTTGCAGGCTTTGGCTACGCGGGAGCAAATTTGCGAAGTGATGGCGAAGTTGGAAGTTGTTGAAACTCTGCGGGATGATTTGATGCAGATTCGGGAATTACTGGAAAGATATATCGATCCTGCTGCGCCGAGTTTGCCGATTCCGGTTAAGTCAGAAACGATTATTCAGGACAGAATTAAAGACTTTACTGGTCGGAAATTTGTGTTTGAAGCAATTAATGAGTTTCTGAAGACAAAGCAAAAAGGCTATTTTGTTTTGGAGGCGGAACCGGGTGTTGGGAAAAGCGCGATTATGGCTGCTTGTGTGGTGATGTTGAAGCGCCGCTGTATTACTCATTTCAACTCGCAACCGGACGGGATTGTCAGCGCTGAAACTTTTTTGGAAAATGCTTGCACTCAATTGATTGAAGGTTTTGGTCTGAAAAATAAGTATCCGCGACTGCCGACAAATGCTATCAAAAACAACATCTTTCTCTGCGATTTGCTGAAGGAAGTTAGCGATAAGTCGAGCAGGGACAGAAAAATCATTTTTGTGGTGGATGCGCTGGATGAAGTTGATTGGAAGGCTCAAATTAGGAACAGTAATGTTTCATATTTGCCTAATGATTTGCCGGATAACGTTTATTTTATTGTCTCGAAGCGGCCGGAATTTCTGACAATGCCGACGGCTAACAAGACGGTTTTTGATTTGATGAAATACAGTGCTGAAAGTCTGGCAGATGTGAAGGCTTATCTGGCAAAACGCACGGAGAGAAGTGAGTTAATTCAGGATTGGATTAAGAGTCGAAATTTGCAGCGGGAACAGTTTGTGAGGGCGGTAGCTGAAAAAAGTGAAAAGAAATTTATCTACCTCCGCCACGTACTTGATGAGATTGAAGGCGGCACGTACAATGATGTGAATTTAAATGATTTGCCAGCGGGTTTGGAGGAGTATTATCAAAAACACTGGGAACAGATGATGGGGAGGGATGACGATCCGCTGTTGGAGATGAAGGTGAAGATTATTTATGTGCTCTCAAAAGCGCGGGAAGCTGTTTCTCGTGGATGGATTGCGAAATCGGTGGCTGAAACGGATTTTAAGGTGCAGCAGGTACTCAGGAAGTGGGATTCGTTTTTGCGACAGCAGCAAGTGGACGGGGAAATTCGTTACAGCATTTATCACAACAGTTTTCGCGACTTTTTGGCGCAAGATGAAACTGTGCAATCTGCGGGAATTGATGTTGAAAAACTCAATCGCCAAGGTATGAATAACAGGTTAAAAGGAGCGCCGTTATGAGTGATTTAAGTGTGTGGTTGGCGCAGGAAAGTCAATCGGAACGAGAATATTTGTTGAAGCATCAACCGAGAGATTTTGTCGAAATTTCCCCGCCAGAGTTTGATCGTTATTATGCTTGGGTGACGGATTTTGGTTTTATTGAGATGAAACTGGAATTGTCGGGGGTGCAGCCGCTGATTGAGGATTACGATTTGGGGATTAATTTTGATGTGTTGTTGTCGGAGGAGCAAAGGGAAACTCTGAAGTTGATTCAAGGGGCGATTCGGAAGTCGGCGCACGTTTTGGATAAGGATAAAACGCAACTTGTAGAGCATTTGTTGGGGAGGTTGCTACCTGATGAAGTAACTATTATTGTAGATAACTCTAAGTATTTCTGGGAGTATTTACCATTAATTGGTAGATTTACTCCCCGTAAACCAGTAAAAAAAAAGAGGAAAAAAGTATCGTCACCTGATGATATTCAAGCAATTTTGACACAAGCGAAGCAATCAAAAGATAATCCTTGGCTGCGACCTTTGGAGGCTAATTTAGAACGGGCAAATGAAGGGTCATTGCGGACGCTTGTCGGTCATACTGGCGGGGTAACAGCAGTGGCGATCGCACCAGACGGTAAAACCGCGATTTCCGCATCAGGGGATCGAACCCTGAAAATCTGGAACACTGAGACCGGAACCGAACTTAGAACCCTCACCGGTCATACCGAGGGGGTACGTGCAGTGGCGATCGCACCAGACGGCAAAACCGTGATTTCCGCTTCATACGATAACACCCTGAAAATCTGGGACATGGAGACAGGCATCGAACTTAGAACCCTCACTGGTCATACTGACAGGGTATTAGCAGTAGCGATCGCACCAGACGGTAAAACTGCGATTTCCGGTTCAAGTGATAACACCCTGAAAATCTGGGACACCGAGACAGGCACCGAAGTTAGAACCCTCACCGGTCATACTGACTTGGTAAGTGCAGTAGCGATCGCACCAGACAGAAAAACCGCGATTTCGGCTTCATACGATAACACCCTGAAAATTTGGGACACCGAGACAGGCACCGAAGTTAGAACCCTCACCGGTCATAGTAACTCGGTACGTGCAGTGGCGATCGCACCCTCTGGCAAGACAGCGATTTCCGCTTCAAACGATGGAACCTTAAAACTATGGGATATATGGGATATCGATAGCGCCACCGAACTATTTACCCTCACCGGTCATAGCAGCCCCGTATCAGCAGTAGCGATCGCATCCAACAGCCTCATAGCGGTTTCGGCTTCAAGCGATCACACATTAAGAGTCTGGGATTTGCTTAATGGGAAGAATGTGATAACTCTTTTTGGTCATACTAGCCCCGTATCAGCAGTAGCGATCGCACCAGGCAGCCTCAGAGCAGTTTCGGCTTCATGGGATCGCACCTTAAAAGTCTGGGATATCGATAGGGACAACAAACTCGGAATTCTCACCCATCATTTATTATCCGTAACAACAGTGACGATCTCGCTTGACGGCAATCAAGCAGTTTCGACTTCAGAGGATACCACCCAAAAAGTCTGGGACATGAACAGTGGCATCTGTCTCAGAACTCTCACCAATCCTACTAAATCGCTAAGGGAAGTGGCGATCGCACCCTCTAAAAAAATAGCAGTTTCCGCTTTAGGGGATACCCTAAAAGTCTTGGACATGGACAACGAAACCATCCTCAGAACTCTTACTGGTCATTCTGGACGGACAAATGCAGTGGCGATCGCACCCGACGGCTTCATAGTGATTTCGGCTTCACAAGATAAGACTCTAAAAGTCTGGCACATTGACAGTGGCAACGAACTCATAACTCTCACCAATCATACTCAGTCGGTAAATGCAGTGGCGATCGCACCTAATGGTCTCATAGCGGTTTCCGGTTCAGACGATCAAACCCTAAAAGTCTGGGATTTGCTCACTGGCAAGCAGATTGCTAGTTTTAGTGGAGAGCATGGGTTTAATTGCTGTGCAATTTCGCCTGACGGGGTGACAATTGTAGCGGGGGATGTTTGGGGACGAGTGCATTTCCTGCGATTGGAGGGAATGAAACAGGGACATGGTAGAGAAACGACAATGCCGTTTCGTTACAAGCTAAATAATCCCGTTACTTTGTTCTATGAAGGTTTTATGCTGGCGAAACAAGGAGAGTATGAAGCAGCCTTATCGAAATTAACTGAAGTTGCAGAAGTGAGACCAGATGCGACTGTTGTATGGTTTACAATTGGTAAGGTTTTGTACAATTTGGAGCGCTATGAAGAAGCTATCACCTGTTTCGACAAAGCTATCGAAATAGAAGGGGAAAACCGAGAGCTTTGGTTTTACCGAGGCTTGGCATTGATGAAATGTGACAGTCAAGATACTGCGCGCGCAAGCTGGGAGCGAGCGATAAGTATTCAGCCTGATGACTGCGATTTTTGGATTGAAAAAGCCGAAGCGCTATGCGAGTCAGAATACTATGAACCAGCTATTTGCTGTTTTGATTTAGCGCTACAAATAAAACCAAATAATGCCGCTACCTGGGATTGGCACGGCTTTGCGCTGGGAAGGAGTGGGCGTGCTGAAGAGGCAATATCCAGCTATAATAGAGCTTTAGAATTGCAGCCTGACGATCCTGATATCTTGGATCATCGAGCTTACGCTTTACTAACATTAGGTCGTTATGAGGAGGCAATGGCTGATTGGGATAAAGTTTTAGAAATAGATCCACATCATGCTAATACTTATAATAATAAAGCTTGGTATTTTGTCTTGCAGAATCAGGTGGAGTTAGCGCTGGAAAATTTGCGGCGCGCGATTGAATTGGAACCGGAAAAATATCGAGAGTTAGCGAAAACTGATGCGGATTTTGATGGGATTCGGGGTGATGTGCGGTTTCAGGAGTTGTTGTTGGGATGAGGGTTTTTCAGGGCTTAGGGACTCCGACAAAGAAACCGGGTTTTTATCGATTTTCTGGACTACAATCAATTATTTTCGTAAAAAACCCGGTTTCTGGGGCCTCGCCACCCAGCAAAGAAACCGGGTTTTTGCCCGAATCTGTGGGTTGTAACGTAGTATTTCGGAAAAAACCCGGTTTCTGGGGCCTCGCGATCGCATTTTTGGATTAATGGGCGATCGGGTTTTAATAAGTAGTATAAAATAGAGAATGAGAGCAATGGAGTTTGTAAATGCCTGCTAAAGATGTTTTTCACGATGCTGTCAAAGCTGCCTTACAAAAAGACGGATGGATAGTTATCCGTGAAAACTTTCGGGTGCAAGTCGATGACGAAGGTTTAGCCATGTTTATTGACTTGACCGCAGAAAAGTTAATCAGTGCAGAAAAAGCAGGTCGCAAAATAGCTGTAGAAGTCAAAAGCTTTCGAGATCGATCGGATTTCTACCAGTTTCATGCAGCCCTCGGTCAATTTCTCAACTGTCGATCGGCATTGAGAGATATTATGCCAGATTTGATTGTGTACTTGGCAGTTCCTTTAGAAACCTACGATGAATTATTTAGATTAAAATTCATTCAAGGACGTGTGGAAGAATACGATGTCAAGCTAATTATTTTTCGTCCCGATTCGGAGGAGATTGTCTTATGGAGAAATTAAACTATACTGAAGCGATCGAGAAAATTCTGAACAACTTCTCAGACATGGTTGTACGATCGGGAACAGAAGTTAAAATTATTTGCGATCGTGAAAGCGGTAATTACTTGGTGATTTTCGCAGGTTGGAACGACAAATTAAGAGTCTATGGCGTTTCAGTTCACATTGAAATCAAAGATGATAAAATCTGGATTCAACAGGATAGAACAGATACAGGAATAGCTGAAGAGTTAGTGGAACTCGGAGTGCCAAAAACCGATATCGTACTTGCTTTTAGGTCGGCTTTTACTAGGAAGTTTACAGAATATGCTGTTAGTTAAATGAGTCATTCTGCCATTTAAATCCTCGGCGGTTGGAAACCGCATCTACACAAACAATGTCCCCCTCCGCGGACGAAGAAATATGGAATTTGAGATAAATGTGCGATGGCTTACGCCCCGCTACGCTACGAACTCTTCAACCCGCGGAGGCGGGTTTTGTCTGTGTAGCCGCGGTTTCCAACCGCCGGGATCCCAACCGCCGGGATTCTGGGATTGCTTCGTTCCTCGCAATGACAGATAAGAATCTAATCATCCCCATCCAAGCTCAACGGCACAAAATACTGACTGTAAACCACACTATCCGGTGCCCAAAGCGGCCGCCAATAAACACTTTGAATCACCGCTTTTTCCCCATCAGCATCAGCAGGCCACTCAAAACTGACGATCGCCATATTGCCATAACCCACAATCTCATCACCCTCTTGCAGCCACCGATTCCGCCACAACAGCGCTATCAAATCCCACAAACGACGCAACACTAATAACAGTTTATTTTTAGGCAATATACTTGACATATCACCGCCTTCATGATGCAAAAATACCCGGGATCTTTGCCGCTTCATCCAGTCAACTCGATAACCCCAATCAGGCAAAGATTGCCTATCCCTCACAGCAGCAGCCACAGCCTTCTTCCTGCCGCGTCTCGGAATCTTCACCAACTCCAGCGGCTCATTCCATCCCAAACATTCGTGCGATCGCTCTGGAAACAGCGACTTAATCTTAGTATGAATTACATGAGTTGTCCACTCCTCATTAATAAAAGCACTAGCCGTTAACTGCGCTAACACAGACAATCTTTGACTCCCAATTTTCATCTCTCCATTCACCCCAGATACAGGCGACAAACGCTCAATCTCAGGGCGAGAATCGCCAAAATGACAATCCGACCAATAACTCAACCGCACAGCACCAGCATAGTGAATATCCCCCGTCAAAACAATCACCCGATCGCGCTGCTTAAAAAACTCCGACAACAGTTTCACAAAAGCCAACTCATGAAAATTCCAAGCATCCCCCGCATCGGTATTAAAAACCTTCCCCTGTTCCACATCCCGCCTTTGCACCGCATCAATAATCCACAAACCGACCAAATTTGTCGGCACAACAACCAGCGTCGCCTCGATCGCAAATTCCCCACTTTTATTCAGCAACTCAGTCTCCCGCAAAGGCTGCTGAATTTGCTCCTCAAAACCTTTGTGAGTCAAAAGCATCGGCGGATCGATCGCACTTTCCACCGGATAGCCCCGCCAAGTCCGCGTATCTAGCACAATCACCTCATGCTTAAAACTTCTCACGGTAAAATGCCAATTTAAAACCTCATCATCTCGATCCAAAATCAAAACATCATCATCTAACTTAAACTTCGGCAAACCAGTTTCAATATCAACCGCCGGAATTCCCAAATACCTAGCAGCCTCATCCCAAACACCAACATCTGTCCCCGCCGAACCCGACCACTTTTGGGCAGCTTTTAATAACTTATCTCCTACTCTTCCATCCTCGAACTGTGCGGGGGTATTTCCCCAAGCCTGAAACACAGCATAAGCCAGCAAAGCATTCTGCACCACCAGGCGGCCCAGCGGCTTACCCAGCACCCGGTAACACCACTCCCGATTCAAATAGCAATCATCGCTAACATCATGATCGTCGCAAATCATATAAGTCGGAATATTAGCCAGCGCCCGCCTCACTCGCCACAAATTGCGACAAAAACCGTCAAGTTCTACAACTTCTCTATCCCAGATTTTTGCCTGCTTAGAATCTTGACAAATATCCTTACCCTTCGGAAAACTATCGCACCACAGCACAGGAGACCAAACTAACAAATACATCGCGCAATATTCGCCCAAACCAAACAAGTGACTTTTCGCCTTCTCCGGTTTATTCACCAACATCGCCGTAAAACCGCCAAAATCTCTAGCAATATCGCTGCGAGTCCCCGGCTGCAACTCAATTGGTTTTTTGTATTCAGACTCAGCATCAGACGCTTGCTGAATTGGCGATTCTCTGAAAGTTTCCCTCTCTTGACGAATTACATTTTTCTTTGGCGATTTCTTAGGTATACTGGTACACAAATTCTTTTTTATTTGGGCATCATTCATCAGGGGCAGATTCTCTTCCCAGCCCAATAGTGTATCGCCAGCGTCAGTCAAGGCCCACAGCATCGCATCGGCAACGTCATCGCCGTAAATTTGGTCACCGGTTAAAAACAGTTGGTGGGGGCGGAAATTTGCCATACCTGCAAATTGTTCGATCGAATTATCCAAGATTGGCAGCGCATCTCTGCCGTCTCCGTGGGGCTTGCGACAAGAACCGTGCGCTATACGCAAATAGTTTAAATCCCTCGGTGGCAGGGCAAAAGTCGGCAACCCGTGAGCGAAATAACCGATCGTCTGTGGCCCCAAAACTGACAAATCAGCAGCAGTCGGCCACAGACAAGAAAGGAGATTTTCCTGCTCATTTTCTGGGACTCCCACCGACGGCGACTCCTGACTCCCCGCAAACTCAATGTCATAAGCATAAACTTGCCCGGATGTCAAGATATCTCTGTCGATTGGTTTAGCAGTCACGGCCGTTACGTGCAGGTATTTGCCAAGCCGCACAGTAGAGCTAGCACCTTGCAGCAAGGGCGTACCGACAATTTCACCGGTGCCGCCCTCAGTCGCATAAACCTTGAGTTCTACTTGACGGGGTGCTTTCAAAGCCAGCCAAACTGTTACGCCCCCAGTTTCAATTCGGCGCAAAATCGGGCCTGCAAGAATCAGCGGCAAATGATGAATTCGATGATTTAATGGTGTCCACGACATAGGAATTAAACAAATAAAAATTAAATAACGGGTTTTTGGCAAAGTATCTGTCAGCCGATTTGAGATTTTAGATCTACGACCTATATCAATCTGGAAGCTTGAACTAGGATCTCAAATTTGGAGTTCACCACTATAGGACTACGTGGCACGGTATCCGTTTCTCGGTTCCTTGTTCCACTTAATTAATGCTAAGTCTGTCAACTCCTGTCCGCCAAATTGTAACAATTCATTAAGGAAAATTAATAATCACTATGCTACAAGAACAAGATTTACAACATTTCTTAGATTCAGTTCCCCAGCTCGCAATTAAACCAGTAGCATCCCCTGTGGCACCCACCAGCGCACGGATCGATCTATCACCTTTAGATCGATCGATCGATCGCCATCCCCTGACAGTGGCTCCAGAAACACCGATCGCCGAAGTATTGGCTCTCATGAACCCGATGCGCGTCTCCTGTCAGCTTTGTAGCGAAAAACAAAAGAATCTTAAGATCCCGGCAAAGCGCAGTTGTGTCATAGTCGTGGAGGACGATCGCCCGATCGGCATTTTCACAGAACGGGATATCGTCAAGCTAAGCACCATGGAAGCTTGTGCGATCGGACTGACAATTGCTGACGTAATGACTCACTCGCCCATTACCCTCAAACAATCCGAGTCTCAAGATATTTTCACCGCTATATTCACCTTGCGCCAGCACTCGATCCGGCACTTACCCGTAGTCGATGACGACTCGCGACTTGTCGGAATCATCACCCGCGAAGCCATTCACGAAGCCCTACAACCAGTGAACTTGCTAGCAAATTTGCGCTGTGCCGGAGATGTCATGACAAAAGAAGTCATTTGTGCGCCAAAGACTGCCTCAGCCCTCGAATTAGCCCAGCTCATGGTCAAACATCGATCGCACTGCGTCGTCATTGTCGAAGACCAAATTCAGCATCCACAGCGGATCGTACCAATAGAAAAGTATCAAATCCCGATCGGCATTGTCACCGAGCGCGACATCGTGCAGTTTCACGCCCTCGAATTAAACCTCTCGGAAATCTTGGCGGCGGATGCCATGAGTGCGCCTTTATTTTCCATATCTGCCACCGATTCCCTCTTCCGCGCCCACCAGGAAATGCAGCGCCATTGCGTCTGCCGTTTGGTAGTAGTTGGCAGTCACGGAGAGCTTTTGGGTGTTGTTTCTCTGACAAGTTTGCCGCAAGTTTTCAACCAATCTGAAATGTACGGGACGATCGAGCTTTTGCAGCAAGCAGTAGACGATAGAGCAGCCCAATTGCAGAAAACCAACGAACTTTTACAGCAAGAAATTTTAGAGCGCCAGCGCGCCCAAGAAGCCCTGCACCAAGCTCACGACGACTTAAAAAAACAAGTTCAAGAGCGCACCGCCCAACTTTTAGAATCAAATGAATTATTAAGACGGGATATTATCAAGCGCCAGCGAGTAGAAGAAGTGCTGCGTAAAAAGCAAACCTGCTTGAAAAATCAAGCAGAGCAATTAGAGCAAACAGTGCGGAAATTGCAGCAAACTCAAACTCAATTAGTCCACACCGAAAAAATGTCTTCTTTGGGACAAATGATTGCCGGTATCGCCCACGAAATTAACAATCCGGTTAATTTTATCTACGGCAATCTTTCCCACACGAGTCATTACATCAAAGAATTAATTCAACTATTAGAACTTTACCAGCAGCACTATCCCGAACCAGTCTCGGAAATTAGGGAAGCAGCAGCAGATATGGAAATCGATTTTTTGGTGGAAGACTTATCTAAGATCGTGTCTTCGATGCAAGTTGGCACCGATCGCATCCGCCAAATAGTCCTGTCAATGCGAAATTTTTCGCGATCGGATCGAACTAGCGTCAAATTCGTTGACATTCACGAGGGACTCGACAGCACTTTATTGATTTTGCAGCACAGGCTCAAAGCTCAAGGCGGACATCCAGGTATTCAAATTATTAAGGAATACGGCAATTTGCCCAGCGTCGAGTGCTGTGGAGGTCAGATCAATCAAGTGTTTATGAATATTATCGGCAATGCTATTGATGCTTTGGATGAAGCAATCCAGAAGGGCCAATGGGGAAAGGGAAATGGGAAAAATCCACCGCCGTTAATTCCTAGTTCTCCATTGACTCTTCCCGCAATTACAATTCGCACTGAAGTTGTTGGCGATGTTGTAGCGATACGCATTTCCGACAACGGCGGGGGCATACCGGATGAGATTTGCCGGCAACTATTTGACCCGTTTTTTACTACCAAACCAGTCGGTAAGGGTACTGGCTTGGGACTGTCTATTTCCTATCATTTAGTTGTGGAACAGCATGGAGGGAGGCTGGAGTGCGTTTCGGAAGTTGGACTGGGGACTGAGTTTGCGATCGAGATTCCGATCGTCAGAAGGCAGGTGACAGTTGACAGTTGACAGTTGACAGTTGACAGTTGGCAGTTGTAGGGGCAGTGCCCCCGTGAGAGCCCTCTTAGTTGACAGTTGACAGTTGACAGTTGTAGGGGCGGTGGATGGTGCGGGCGGGCCCTCTTTAAAAAGATGTTTTTTTAAAACAGTGCTGTCCTCGATCGCGTGCTTGATATCAAATCCGGCAGCACCGGAATTATGAGCGTGCGAGCGAGACGATCGCACTGACTTCATCCAAACAGATGATTCCGATACAACCGGAAACGATTTTACACAGCATGGGAGCGAGCACAGCACTACAAAAAACTGACCGCTAACCACTGAAAATTGTATTGCGCGATCGCACTTGCGCCAAGAGTGAAACCCGGTTTCTTCGGAGATTTCTCGTCACAAAATCCAAAACTCGCAGAAACCGGATTTCTAGCCGCCGATGCGTCAATTGCCCACTGCCCACTGCCCACTGCCCACTGCCCACTGTCAATTACCAACTGCCCACTGCCCACTATCGCTCAATTACTAAAAATTCACAATTTTTTACACAACACTCAAAACCCAAGCAAAATCACTCTTTCCTAATCTAAAATCTCAAATCTCAAATCCAAAATCGTCTAATTTTGGCATCCCAGGCCCAATTAACCCAACTTACTTTCCGCTTTGCCTCATCCACTAGCGCCTTTGTTCCCCCTCCACTTACCCCACAAGCCATCAACTGCACCCATCCTAGCCCCAAACCCAAAGACTGAGATTATTTGAGAAGTTAATTTTTGTTTTGTTTTTGTACCTCTTTTTATTAAGAAAGTATTCTAAAACTTAAATAAAATCTAAAATATTTATAAAAATAGATTTGTAAATCAAAAAATCAGCTAAGATGCCCAAAGATGCAAAATAAATAGAATTACTAGCATTTTCATTTCGAGGGCCCCTTTCTTTTCCTCGTAACTTAGCTAATAATGCTTTCAACGAGCTTTCCGCACAGCCAACTCCAAACTTGACAAGAATGGGATTGCGGTAAGGGCACTGGAGGAAAGGTTATTGCATTGGGGCGATCGCAACATCAAAGCGTAAAACCCCAGCCCGATCGTTTTGATAGAAACCTATAGGAGAAAAAAGAGTGAAACTCGCAGTTTACGGAAAAGGTGGAATCGGCAAATCGACAACAAGCTGCAACATCTCCGTTGCCCTAGCCAAACGCGGCAAGAAAGTTTTGCAAATTGGTTGCGATCCAAAGCACGACAGCACATTTACCCTCACGGGCTTCTTGATCCCCACAATTATTGACACCCTTCAGGAAAAGGATTATCACTACGAAGACGTTTGGCCAGAAGATGTCATCTACAAAGGCTACGGCGGCGTTGACTGCGTAGAAGCAGGCGGCCCGCCCGCAGGAGCTGGTTGCGGCGGCTACGTAGTCGGAGAGACCGTTAAACTGCTCAAAGAACTCAATGCCTTCGAGGAATACGATGTCATCCTGTTCGACGTACTCGGCGACGTAGTGTGCGGCGGTTTTGCTGCCCCATTGAACTACGCCGACTACTGCATGATTGTGACCGACAACGGATTCGACGCATTATTTGCAGCCAACCGCATCGCTGCCTCAGTTCGCGAAAAAGCCCGCACTCACCCGTTGCGCCTCGCCGGTCTAATTGGCAACCGCACCTCCAAGCGCGATTTGATCGACAAGTACATCGACACCGTACCCATGCCAGTGCTGGAAGTCCTGCCGCTAATTGAAGACATCCGCGTTTCTCGCGTCAAAGGCAAAACTTTGTTTGAGATGGCCGAGTCTGACCCATCCCTCAACTACGTCTGCGATTACTACCTCAACATCGCCGACCAAATTTTGGCAATGCCCGAAGGAGTAGTGCCCAACGACACACCCGATCGCGAATTATTCTCCTTGTTGTCAGATTTTTATCTAAATCCTGTGCAACCGGTGGTCAAGAAGGAGGAAGATGAGCTAGACCTGATGATGGTTTAATAGGTCTAGCGATCAGGATGAGGATAAAGAGGTTATGGCTTTTTTTGATACTTTTTCAGTTGCTCTCAAACAGAAGTGGTTGGACTACTACCAGGCAAATCGGACTTGGCTGCTCCTGCACATGACGGCTGACAACACGGTCGCCACACCCGACGGCGGGAAAAGGCCTGTTTCTTACCTCATCCTGGGAATTGCGGCTGCCCTGGAGCCGGAACTCCAGCAATTAATGCTGCCCTTCTCAAAACTCAAGCCGGATGCAGACAGCCTGATCGAAGTCTTGGGTCTAAATTTTGACCCGGATCTAGCACTGGGTATGCCTTCAAGTACCGTGCCACAGGTGGCCGGTCAACCTCCAACTGCAACTGCTGCACCCGCAGCCGCTCCAACTGCAACTGCTGCACCCGCAGCCGCTCCAACTGCAACTGCTGCACCCGCAGCCGCTCCAACTGCTGCACCCGCAGCCGCTCCAACTGCCGCTCCCACTGCAACTGCTGCACCCGCTGATGCCAAATCTAATAAATTAGGCGGTGCGGCCCTGACAGCAGCCGGAGTAGTCGCCGGAGTCGCCGGAGTCGCAGGTTTGGCTGCTGCTGCTAACGCACTGAGACCGGATGAGGAAGAAGCAGTCTCTGACTTCGACATGGACGAGGACGAGGCAGAAGCAGTCTCTGACTTCGACATGGATGAGGATGAGGAAGAATCTGTCTCCGACTTCGACATGGACGAGGATGAGGAAGAAGAAGCCTCCGACTTCGACATGGATGAGGATGAGGAAGAAGAAGCCTCGGCTTTGGACGGTCTCGCTCTCGGGGACGATGAGGAAGACGCCATATCAGACTTTGATATGAGCGAGGATGAGGAAGACGGCATATCTGGCTTCGATATGGGCGAGGATGAGGAAGACGCCATATCAGACTTCGATATGAGCGATGACGAGGAAGATGAAGCCTCAGCTTTGGGCGGTCTCGACCTCGATGACGAGGAAGATGAAGCCTCTTTGGGCGGTCTCGACCTCGATGACGAGGAAGATGAAGCCTCAGCTTTGGGCGGTCTCGACCTTGATGACGAGGAAGATGAAGCCTCGGCTTTGGGCGGTCTCGACCTCGACGATGAGGAAGAAGAAGCCTCCGAATTTGGGACTTTGACCTCTGGGGATCTCGAAGCGGGGATATCCGATCCGTTTGGGGAAGAAGATGCAGAGTTTGTCGCCGAAGCAATACCCGATCCGTTTGGGGCAACGACCTCAGATGACCTAGATATGGATCTGGGCGACTTGGACGAAGATGGTCTTGACGATTTCTCTGTATCTGATGACGATGACCTCGACGAACTCGGACTAGACGATTTGGGGGAAGCAACTACCGGAGATCCTGATGAAGATGATTTAGATGCTCTAGGTCTCGGTGATTTGGATTCTGATGATGAGGATGAAGAGATTTCGGGCTTTTTGTCGGATTTTAAGTAAGGTTGTTGCGATCGCCAAATTTTATCCCAGTCTGGAGTTTTCCCGCCTATTTGTGAGTTGTGAGTTGCGAGTTGTTAAATTTTAATTAACTCAAACTCACAACCACCAAAATGGTTTTTAGCTTAGCTAGACAGGTGGGAATCCCCAGCCCATAATCTTTGATTTGGGGTGGGATGAAAGACGTGCGAGGATATGAGCGACCCTCCAAGCGATGTTGAGCGTAGCCAACCAATAATGGAGGGTGGCGACGAGACGAGCACTCCTCCGTAATAATTGCGGTAAAATACTCATACCTTAGATCAAAGAATAACAATCTGGGTCTAAGTCAAAAGTTTTGATGTGACAAGTGGGGCTCTACGTGTTCCTCACTATAAAACGCCGTAGAGGGAAACGATGGGAGTACCTTGAAGGAAGATCTTGATATCCTTGACCGGACTCAGATGCCTACAACATACCGCTTGCGGTTGGTGTAGGAGCGTCACCGAGTTGAAAAACACTAAATCCCTGCTGTGAGGGATTACCAGCCCTCGCGCAGAATTTTTGAGCTGGAATTTTAGATGCTGCTGCTGCGAAAATATTCAGTTTGCTGCATCTATTTTTCAAAAGAATTGCGCCAAAACCAGGTATTTCTATTATTGTTCTGCGATCGCGCGATCGCCAAATACAGCTATTTCCTCGCTAACACAGCCTGGGAAAGTTCAAGACGAAAAACAATTTAAATGGAGAACATTTGAAATATGACTGCAATTACGACTACTGAGCCAGAAGCCTTAAACTTTGAATGCGAAACTGGTAATTATCACACATTTTGTCCGATTAGCTGCGTAGCTTGGCTTTATCAAAAAATTGAAGATAGCTTTTTCCTAGTCATCGGTACTAAGACTTGCGGCTATTTCTTGCAAAATGCCATGGGCGTGATGATTTTTGCCGAACCCCGCTATGCGATGGCTGAGTTGGAAGAAGGCGATATTTCCGCTCAATTAAACGATTTTGATGAGTTGAAACGACTGTGCTTGCAAATTAAGCGCGATCGTAACCCCAGTGTAATTGTCTGGATCGGCACCTGCACCACCGAAATCATCAAAATGGACTTGGAAGGCTTGGCGCCGAAGCTGGAAGCCGAAATTGGCATTCCGATCGTCACAGCCCGCGCTAACGGCTTAGACTACGCTTTCACTCAAGGCGAAGATACCGTTTTAGCCGCGATGGCTGCTAAATGCCCTGAGAAAGCGCCAGTGATGGAATCTCAAAAAGTAGAACGCAACGCCATCTCTCAACTGCTGAATTTCGGCAAGAAAAAAGAGGAAGTTGCAGCAGATGAATCGGAATATGTCAAGCACACACCGCTGGTACTTTTCGGTTCCTTACCCGATCCGGTTGTCACTCAGCTCACCTTAGAATTGAAGAAGCAAGGCATCAAAGTTTCCGGTTGGCTGCCTTCCAAGCGCTACACTGAATTGCCAGTTTTGGAAGAAGGCTATTATGTATCTGGCATGAATCCGTTCTTGTCCCGTACCGCTTCTACGTTGATGCGCCGTCGTAAGTGTAAGCTAATTGGTGCTCCATTCCCTATCGGGCCTGACGGAACTCGCGCCTGGATTGAAAAGATTTGCTCTGTACTCAACATTGAACCAAAAGGTTTAGACGAAAGAGAAGCGCAAATCTGGGCTGGTTTGGAAGATTATTTGCAAATCATTCGCGGCAAATCAGTCTTCTTCATGGGCGACAACTTGCTAGAAATTTCCTTAGCACGATTCTTAATTCGTTGCGGCATGACTTGCCCGGAAATCGGCATTCCTTACATGGACAAACGCTATCAAGCCGCTGAATTAGCTTTGTTAGAAAAGACTTGTCACGAGATGGGTGTTCCCACACCTCGGATTGTCGAAAAACCCGACAATTACAATCAGCTACAGCGGATTTACGAGCAAAATATCGACTTGGTAATTACTGGTATGGCTCACGCGAATCCATTGGAAGCGCGGGGAATCAATACTAAATGGTCAGTTGAGTTTACTTTCGCACAGATTCACGGCTTTGGAAACGCGCGAGATATTTTGGAGTTGGTGACTCGTCCCCTGCGCCGGAATAATTCGCTGAAGGATTTGGGTTGGGGTGATTTGGTGAAGAAAGAAGCTAAAGTTTAATTGCTTTTAGCGTTGTATAAAAAACCCCGGTTTATTAAATAAACCGGGGTTTTTATCAAAATATTACTGAGATTTTCAGATTAAATGAGTGGTATTAACCGCGAACTAACTATAGACAATAAACACATTGCCAAGCATCTCCCAGATACACTACAAATGCAAAGGTTATTGCAGCGAGGGGGCTCTGCTCATGTATTTAACAATGAAGCTACAATGATTAGAGTGGCACAAGCCATAATAGAAAGTGGGGAATTCACAGGCATTATTCGCAATCACGAACGATATGGACTCTACTTTGCCAGCCCAATTGGTTATAGAATTGAGAGTGATGGCAGCCGAATTCCTTTACATTACGGTGAAATAAAAGTAACAGGAGATAAATATCATGTCATCCCCCGTACCCAACCTAGCAAATAACTGGCAGTTTACAGAAATATGGGTTGACCCTACCTCTGTCCCTCCTTATGTTTTGATGTTGCTCGGTGATGATAAAAATAATTTTTGCATTTTCGACCCGACTGAAGACTATAAGATTGTTTTTGCTTGTTCTACCTATGAGGAAGCAAGGCTTTGGCTGCTTGAAGATGAATATGAGCGGATTGAAGGACGGCTCAATGTTGAGCAAGTGGCTTAATTGATGATGAAAGTCAAGCTTAAATCTATAGACTATTACTTGAGTCTTAAATATCCTATCAGTTTTTATCCAGAATCCGAAGGCTATACAGCGATAATCAAAGACCTTCCTGGTTGTATGTCTCAGGGTGAAAATTTATCGGAAGCGATGGAGAATATTCAGGAAGCTAGAGAATTGTGGATAGAAACAGCTTATGAGTGTGAAGATGAGATTCCTTTGCCTGCAACGGAAGTTGAATATAGCGGAAATTTATGGTTACAAATTCCTAAATCTCTACATTTGAGTTTAGCAGAAAAAGCCGAAAGGGAAGGAGTTAGTCTTGAACAATATATTTTGGCTGTGTTGAGTAAGACTGGCTAAAATTTAACCTTCGGAGTGACGGGATAGCTTCGTCGGTTATGGCTTTTTCGCCAACTTTTCCAGAATCCCAGCCAGCCTACACGCCCGCAACACGATCGCCCGCAACACGATCGCAAGTACGATCGCCTATAATCGAAATTAGCCAGCAGTTTTTATGACAATATTTTTTATATTCAGCAAAATATATGAGTACAACACCCTCTCCTAGCGAAAGCCGTGAAATGCTGAAATGGCTCACTCGCAACCGCCGGATGTTATTAGATTTATATCGCAATCAATATATTGCTCACAATGGCGATCGATTAATCGCTCACAGTGAAAACTTGCAAGAAGTTTTGGCATTAGCTGAAGCTTCCGAAGAAATTTTTGCAATTTACTTAGTTCCCCGCTACTGTGCTTCTGTTCAGATTTTGCCGATTCGCTTTCGAGCAGTTACTCGCACTGATTGCAGCCAAACTATTATGTAAAACTGAAGCATAGAGATATAGAATTATCCACAGCAATGTTAGTAGACTCCGGTGCTGAACTAAGTTTAATATCGCTCAAAGTTGGTCAAGATTTAGGATACGCTTTGGCTGATTCAGAATCAAGTTTATTAGCAGAAACAATTGGAGGAACAGTTGAGTATGCGATCCGAAATGTAGAAATGACTATTGACGGACATAGTTTTGTTGCTCTTACGGCATGGTTGCAAAAAGATACAGGTGGCGAACAATTGCTTTTAGGAAGAGAAGTTGTGTTTGATGTCTTCAACATTGAATTGAGACAACCTGACGAGCAAATAATTTTTACGCGCCGCTAAAATTTCCAATAGTGAAAAAAACGGGTGATTCCTTTTGGATATATCCATTGCACGCACTTTTGCCCCAACCCTTCCAGAATCCCAGGCTACACCCCCGTAACACAACTCACAAAACGCCGTCTATAATCAAAACTAGCCCGACATTCTCATCAATTGAGGAACCGCCATGAGTCGAGACACCGAAAAAATCAGCTATTCAGAGAAAACAGAACGCCTCAGAGTCATCGCTCAGTTTATCAAAACCGTGACACCGATGATTTGGACAGTTGTAATTCTAGTAGTCATCATTCCCCTACTAGGCAACTTTCTCATATCCCAGTCGCTAACAAATACCGCAACCACAACCGTTGTAGTCTCGCCCCCGCACGACTTCAGCAAAGTCAACCAAGACATTAAAAAAGCCATCCAAACAGCCCATACAACAGCCGAGAGTTTCGCATCAAAAGAATTAGACAAATGGGAAACCGAAGTAATAGCACGAGTAGACAATAGCTTCCTCGATTGGTACTTCGATTACTTCAATCAAAAAAAGATGGAGTTTACAGTTCCTTTCAATTTCGTCAAATCAGCCGTACTCAACCGATTTGACATGAACGCAGCATCTCGTGCGGTTTCCGAAAAATTAACCGAAGACTTCCAAAGAGAATTTGCTAACCGCGTGCTGGTTCCCAAAAACGCTCAACTCAAATTTCAATTAATCACTCAAGATACTGCTAACTTGTACATAGCCGAAGTCAGCAAAAATGTCAAAGTAGTTCAAAACAATTATAACATCCCACAAGTACAGTGGGACAAATATCTGAACGATATTGCCACCACAATTAGCGACAAAGGAAACGTCTCAAATTTATCATTAAAAGTATTAGTTGGTGGCAGCGGTTACTTAATTGCTAAACCATTAATATTGGGAGTAGCAACCAAAGTCGGCAGCAAAGTTACAGCAAAAGTTGCCAGCAAAGCCGCCGCCAAAGTAGCAACAAAAACAGGCGGTACAGTTGCAAGTCAGCTTGGAGTAGGTTTAATCGACCCGATTGTCGGCATCGGGATTATTATCTGGGATTTGTGGGATTACAATCATACAGTCACAGTAGAAAGACCAATTTTGCGCGAACACATTGTAGAATACTTGAAAGATGTAAAAAAATCCCTGCTCACACATCCTGAAACCGGAATCATGGCAGCAATTTATCAGTTAGAAAGCGGCATTCTTAAGTCACTTTCATAAGCGGTAACTCCCTAGGTTTGCCAGCAAATCCCTCTAGCCAATCACAGCATCATTTATGAATACAACTCCTGCTAAAAACGAAAGCCGGGAAATGCTGAAATGGCTAAACCGTAACCGCCAGCACTTGCAACAGTATGCCCATCAATATGTTGCTTACAATGCTAACGGCATTATCGCTAATAGTGAAAACTTGCGCGAAGTTTTACAGTTAGCAGAAGCATCGGGAGAGCTTTTTTCTATTTACTTAGTTCCTGGTTTTACTGGCTCTATTGTGATTTTACCTATTTATTTCCGCACAGTCAGCACTCATGAATGGTCGCCTACCTATCAAGTAAATCTCAAGCATAAAGACTTAGCAATTAATGCTACTATGGTCGTAGATTCAGGAGCAGATTTTAGTATAATTTCCTTGAAAGCAGGTCAAGATTTGGGATATGCTTTAGCCGATGGAGAGCAGATATTAGTAGGTCAAACAATCGGCGGAACAGTTGAGTATGTTTTGCGACAGATTGAAATGACAATTGACGGACAAACTTTGATGGTTCCTACTGCTTGGATACAAAATAACACAGCAGATGTCATGCTTTTAGGACGAGAAGTTGTGTTCGATAAGTTTAATATTGAATTTCGGCAAGCTGATGAGGAAATTATATTTATACCAATTTTAAAAAAGAATACAACAATACTCTTGTCCCCCCCCTTAGCAAGGGGGGGTTAGGGGGGGTCAAAGATTGTTGCACGATTTTAGAGAAATGGTATTACCAAACGTGAAGATGCTCTCGGCCTTTAATTATATAGCCTTTCTCAAAAAGATGAGGTATAAATGATAGCTTATATAAGCACTAAACTAAGAAGGGCTAAAGCCCAACAACGTACCTTATCTTTCTGATGGCCGTTATATCACGTCCTCAAAAATAGTTTTAACCTCGTAAACGCCACCACAATTAACGCTAAAACCGCTGTATATCCAAAGCCCCTCAAAAAACCCATAAACGGATCAGCGGAAGTCATCTCAATAATCATCGGTTCCCATTCATTTAAAACCAGAATCGGCCAGATAATATTGGCAAATCCCGCATACCCAATCATCGGATTCACCCCGTTATCAATAAACAACTGCAAAAACCATCTCTTCTGAAACACATCGATAATTATCGTCAACCCAATTAACAGAAAAATCGCCATTCCAGTCGTTACAAAAAAGTAACTCATCGTCGCCGAATCTTTCTTGATTCCGCCTTCATAGGGTTCAAACAGCAAACCCAGAACCAGCCAATAAAACCCCCATTTGTAAAGGCGGTTCAATACATTTTCCGTGACATTCCGAGGCTTTCTCAACAAAAGCAAACCGCACAAACACAGTATCACCGTCACTAAGGTCGCCTGCCATACCAATCTAGCTTGCAGTCCAACTAACAAAACTAAATTGACAGCAAACATCACAATCATAATGCTAAAATAGCGCCAACTTTTCCAGCTAGCATAACTTGCCTCTTCCGGCGAACGATACTCTATCCACCTTGCAAGCAAATCTCCAACAATCGTACCCGGAATCACTACAAACAAATACTTTAAATAATCAAATTGAAACAGCCAAGGTGCAGGAGAGTACAGCCAAACTAGCTTAATCCAACCATCATCATGAGAAGACAGACGCGCCGCCAACAGCAAACCCAAAAATCCGACTCGCAACCACACATTTGAACGAGTAAAGAGCCAAATTATAGAACCAAAAACTGCTACATTTGCAAGTACCATCAAGATAATATCGTTGCGTTCAAAAGAAATTCCCCTACCATCGGGATATTTGATATGAGAGATGAAGCCAATCCCGGCACTCCAACCAGCAACTGTCATCCCTCGCCACAGCCAAGTTGACCATTTTTTGGGCCAGCGAACGTACATTAAAAATAATAGAAAAAAACCGCACAAAGCCAGCCACCACTTTTGCGGGCTGGGTTCGTCTGGATTAATTGTAGTCGGGCGAATGTGCTGGAGAAATATCGCAAATGACGCTAACAAAAAGCCTCTTTGCAAAATAGAGAAAATCACTTTTTTTGTATCCCCTCCCTTGGCGATGCGGCGCGACAAAGCTAGCGGTATCGCGGCGCCCATTGCAAACAAAAAGAAGGGGAAAACTAAGTCAACCCAGGTTAATCCTGGTAGCTTATTATTAAAAATATGGTCTGGTGGTGGTAATTGGGCGTGATACATCCACGCTGGTAAGGTTTTGCGGGCTATTGTACCTGATAAAACCATTGCTAATACTGCTAGTCCGCGCAGCGCATCAAGGGCGTCGGCGCGTTGGGAAACGGCAGCAATTGCTAAGGTTTTTTGGTTTTCGATGCTATTTTGTGATTCCGATGTTGCGTGTTCCAATGCACTCACCAATTCTTCATTGAATAACTGTAAAAGCTGTATATAGCCTTTCTCACAAAGATGAGGTATGGCTGATAGCTTATATAACGGCTGAAACTAAGAGGGCTGAAGCCCAACAACGTACTTCATCTTTGCTCAGAAAGGCTATAGCTTATTTTTTGCCAATTAGTTTGTGCAGCCAGCTTCCTGAAGCTAGGCTGCTGAGTCTTTCTGCGGAGTGTTTTTTGTTGACTGTTAATCTCGAAATCCGGTATTTATTGGGTGGAAAAAACCGCAATTTTAATTTGAGACTGTCGTACAAGTATCCGGATGAGAAGTATTTGACGAGGTATTGGTCAACTTGTTTGTTGACGGCGCCAAAGGGGTAGGCTATGTGAGACGCAACTATTTGATTTGGGTCTAAGTCTTTGGTGCATTTTCTGAGTATAATTTGGTCTTGAGATAGTTCTCTGTCTAATTCTGTCATAGAAATTTTTGTAAGATTTTCGTGGTTCAGTCCGTGGGATTGAATATCATAAAAACCTTTTTGCATTCCGTCTCTTAAGTCTTGACAAGTTACCTTTTTTATGAGTGAGTCTTGACGACCTAAGAAGCCGGAGTTGACAAATACAACTACTTTAGTTTTTCTGCCATATTTATTTTCGAGTCTTTGTAAAATCGGGAGCAAGTGCGTATAAATGCTTTTGTTGCCATCGTCAAAGGTAATCATAACTTTTTTGCGATCGCCATATTCACTCGGCACCGGCTTTTTGGGATTGGCGATGAAATACTCGTAAAGCTCTTGGGTTGACAAAAACCAATAGTTCTGCCTAACTAAGTCATCTAAAAATGGTTCCAAGTTTTGCTGGCTGTAGTCGCCGGGAAAGTCTCGCCGCTGCGGCGGTATTTCCTGGGGATTCCGCAAATCTACTATATCGTGAAAGCCGAATATCGGAATTTCTACTGTGATAATTTCTAAGATTGCTTGATAGGTGATGAAAGTTAGGAGGAATGCTAGTAAAAATCTAATAATACGTTTTTTTCGGGGCGTCATACCGGGTTTAAAATACTCGGGCCATTTGTTAACTAAATAATTTATCATTGACAATTACAACCTCATAAGGTATATAGTTCAGGCGGTAGTATGACGGTTTTTCCAGTTTAGATGTTGGGAGTGTCTAGATTGTCGATCGCCCGTGTCGCCCCTAAAGATGAGCTAGGCCAAGTCTAGCATGATACAATTTATGGCGATCGTACTTTTCCCGCAGCACCCCCTTAAAACTTGACAAGATTTATTTTTGACTAACTTTTTTACACAGAAAGAATTGGTTGAAAGCCCCAACCCCTTGAGGGAGAAATTAAAATCGGACTATTCATTACTCCATCCCTCTTCCTTTTAGGTAGAGGTCGCTCTCTTGGAGAGACTGTCACTTGTCAACTGTCAACTGTCAACTGTCAACTGTTGAAACGTGATGTCCTGTACTTGTGATTTCTTGCCCGAGGTGGTAGCATACTTCTGCGAAAGCCCGACGATCGAACAACAATGATGAAAATCGAAGTAATTCTGCCTGTTTACAACGAAGCAAATTGCATAGAGCAAACCTTTGACAGAATTTTAGAATTTTCTCAAAAAAATCATGCTTACAATTTTATCATTGTTAATGACGGCTCCACCGACAATACCCTAGAAATTATAGACAATAAACTCAAAGATTTCCCCACATATCACATCAAACTAATTTCTTACAGCAACCGTCAAGGTAAAGGGTATGCCGTCAAAAAAGGATGCGAATATGCAGACGCAGACTGCATTTGCTTCATGGATGGCGACTTAGCATACTCCCTCGAACATCTCGAACCCTTAGTAGAAAAATTAGAAAAATTTGATGTCGTAATTGGTTGCCGCAATCTCGATCGAGAAAACTTCCGAAATCTTACCTTACTTAGAAAAATAGCCGGCAAAATATTTAACTTTATTTCCCGAGTTATCCTCAATTTAAAATATAAAGATATGCAAGCTGGACTCAAAGGCTTCAAGAAAATACCAGCCAAACAAATATTTAAAAGACAAACACTTACCGGGTTTTCCTTTGATGCAGAACTGCTTTTCTTAGCCAAAAAGAAAGGATATACAATTGGTGAGATACCAGCCAGAGTTTCACAAGAACATCTCTACAAACTTTCTCAAGTCAATATATTGAAAGATTCCCTAAAAATGCTGAGCTGCTTGTTTAAGATTAGATCCAACGACCGCGCAGGCTACTATGAATAAATCAATATTGTTGAGTTTTGATCTAGAAGAATTTGACATCCCCGAAGAATACGGTCAACACCTGGAAGAGGAAATAAAATTTGAAATATCTAGCCGAGGATTGTCAAATATTATAGCACTTCTTGACAGATTAGAGATTAAAGCCACATTTTTTGTGACAGCCAACTTTGCACTCCACCACCGAGACACAATCAAGGAACTCTCAAAACATCACGAAATCGCCTCCCACGGCTTTTACCACTCTCAATTTTGCGTCGAAGATTTGCAAAAATCTAAGCTAACCCTAGAACAAATAACCAATACTCAAGTCACCGGATTCAGAATGGCAAGACTTCAGCCAGTTGACGATATAGAAATAGAAAAGGCAGGGTACGAATACAACTCATCCATGAATCCCACTTACATTCCCGGTAGATACAACAATCTCTCTAAACCCAGAACGGCATATTATACGAATCAATTACTGAATCTTCCCATATCAGTGACTCCTCTGATCCGATTTCCGTTATTTTGGCTGAGCTTTAAAAACTTTCCTCTGTCAATGATACAATTAGCCACCAAGCTAACGCTAGAAACAGATTCGTATCTCAATATCTACTTTCACCCGTGGGAATTCACAGATATTTCCGAGTTTAAATTACCCGGTTACGTCAAAAAAGACTCAGGCAACAAAATGGTTGACAAACTTGAAAAATACCTGGAAATTCTGAAAACTCAAGGTAAATTTATTTCTATTTCCGAATTCAAACACAACTTCAGTCAATCTCAGAAAAAATATCGGGTTCAGTAAAAACTATGAAATTTAAACCTATTGATTCCTGGAACAGTCAAACAGGATTGCGTCAAGCTACAATCCTAGCAACTATATTTTTTATAATAGTTTTAACTTTTAGTATCATCCGTTACGAAAGCTTTTTATCCACCTACGATCACGGTCTATTTAACCAAGTATTTTGGAACAGCGTACACGGACGATTTTTTCAAAGTTCAATGTCATCAGCCGCCTCTAGCGCGTCGCTGATAGACCGACAACTGTCATACCCATCTTACATCCATTTAGGCCAACACTTTGTCATCGATTTTCTGATTTGGCTGCCGATTTATGCTTTGTTTCCATCTCCTGTCACCCTGATTGTTCTGCAAGTAGGTTTAATTGCTGCCGCCGGAATAGTGCTGTATTTCTTAGCAAGACACTATCTATCTGTTCCGATGTCAGTAATGATAGTTGCTAGCTATTACGGAGCAAATGGTGTCATCGGCCCGACGCTGGGAAATTTTTACGAACACTGCCAGATTCCTCTATTTATGTTTAGTTTGCTCCTAGCTTTAGAAAAGCAGCGCTGGTGGCTGTTTTGGCTGTTCGCAGTGTTAACATTAGGTACTCGCGAAGATGCTGGAATTAGCTTGTTTGGCATCGGATCGTATTTAATTGTCAGCCGTCGCTACCCTCGTGCTGGCATGGCTTTGTGCGCGCTGAGTTTTAGCTATGTGGTGTTTATAACTAATACAATTATGCCGAGGTTTTCGGTTGACAATTCCCGCTTGTACATAGCAAGTTACTTTAGTAAATTTGTCAAAACAGAGAATCCGTCAACACTAGAACTGTTGTGGGCAATTATCACTCAACCTCAGATAATTATTGAAGTATTTTTCAAGGATGCAAGCAGGCGGATTTTATATATTTTCGGTCATTGGTTGCCGCTAGGATTTGTGCCTGCGATTGCTCCTAGTGCCTGGTTGATGACTATTTTTCCTTTGCTGGTTCTGTTGCTGCAAGTTGTTAATAAGTCGGCTACTTCTATCAACACCCGCTACACATTTGCGATCGTTCCGGGGTTGTTTTATGGTACAATCCTGTGGTGGTCGCAAAATCAAGATAAATTTAAACCAAGGTTCCATCGCTTCTGGATTGCGTGTATTGGTTTGTCGATCGTACTTACCTACACTTCTAATCCGAGTAAAGCTTTGTATTCTATTTCTCCTTATTCTTTCCAACCTTGGGTTTATCAATCTTTGCCTGCTCAACTGGGCCATGCAGCTAATGTCAAAAAAGTCTTGAGTTTGATTCCCCAAGATGCTAGTGTTTCTACTAGCGGTTATATAGTTTCTCACCTTTCTGGTCGCCGAAATCTGATTCGTTTAGAGGTGATGCAGATGAAAGATGAAGAGGGAAAAGTGGTCGATGTCGATTATGCGCTGTTAGATTTGTGGCAGTTGAAGCAAAATAATTTGAAAGCTGAGGTTGACCGAGGTAGAGTTCGGGGGGGAGTGCGTTTTACCGATGCAGCTCTGCGGAATGGCTTGTACGGAATTGCTGAAGTATTGGACGGGGTGGTTTTGGTTCAAAAAGGGATTACTTCTAAGCCGGAAGTTTTGGTGGCTTGGTCGAAATTGCGGCAGGAAATTCAACCGTTGATGAAATAGTCGGAAGAAATCGATCGCCCACAACGCGATCGCCCACAACGCGATCGCCCACAACGACTAAAATCAAATAAAATTGCCAAAAGGTCGATCGACCCCCGCAGCTCGGCTGTATTTGGATTCAAGGTTTGCTATACTCCAGAATATAGACACATATTAACCTTTGGAAAATCAATAGGCCGGAGCTATGACATCCTATGCAACCTCTACAGCAAGAGCCGAGATGAGTGAGATCCGGCGCTTGAAAAATATACTGCCCCCAGAACTCCAAAGTTGGGTAACAGTAGAAAAAACAATAGAAGTTAATCCCACCCTAATCCGTAGCGAAGAGATAGGCAAAGACCAGGTAGAAATACAGATAGACCTGATCCGCTGGGAACAGCTAGCAATGGATCAGCGCAACCTCCTATTTTGGCATGAAGTCGCCCGCATCCAAAACGACACCATCCCCAGAGACGGTTGGGAAATGGCGGCTCTGGCGATCGGTTTAGGCGGCGCCGTCGGCGAACTTTGGGTGCAAGATGGCTTGCTACTGGTATTGGCCCTAGCCCTGTGCGGCGTCTCTGGCTGGAGACTTTACCAAAAAAATAACGGAGATAAAAGCTTAAAAGAAGCAATAGACGCTGACGAAAAAGCTCTCACCCTCGCCACTCGCTTCGGCTACACTCTGCCAAACGCTTATAAAAGCCTCGGTAGCGCCTTAAAAACCTTAATCGAGCAAACCTCCAAAAAAACTCAACGGGCTAAATACGAAGCTCGTCTCCAGGCCCTGAAACGCAACGCAGCCAAAGCCAAAGCCAAAGTCCAACCCATCAGCCGCGAAACCTCCCAGTCAGAAAACGTCTACAATTCTTGAGCTACCAGAAAATTGGGGTTAGAGCCTCCCCCTTAAGCGGGGGACTTTCTCCATATTTTTAGAGGAAGTCAGGCATTCCTACGATCGATGTGTTATGCCGAGGAACAGGAGGAAATTAAGATGCTTGTTCTCGAATTCAAGGCTTACGCAAAACTATGTTAGTTTCAGGCAGTAGATGAAGCAATTAGAATTTGTCAATTCATTCGCAACAAATCGATCCGACTGTGGATGGATGGTGGGGCTAAATCTTGGTTAGATCTTTCTAAGCATTGTGCAATTTGGGCAAAAAAAATTGACCGGAGCAAATAAGTTAGGTGCGATGGCTTTCGCAGGCTAGTGCAGAAAGAGCATGGGCTAGTATTTCCCGCTTTATGATAATGTCAAAAAAGGCATTAAAGGCAAAAGAGTTGGGTTTCCTAAATTCCAGAAAGACTGTCGTTCTGTTGAGTACAAAATTAATTCTTGGAAGCTTTCGTTCGATAGGAAATCAATCACCTCTACCGATAAGTGTGGAATTGGTAGACTGAAGTTAAAAGGTACTCGTGACTTAAATTTTTATCAACTCTTCCCAAATTAAGCGAGTACGGTTGGTTAAACGAGCAGATGGATATTATGTCCAGTTTTGCATCTCTATAGACCGACTAGAAACCGCTCCAATGACAGGTAAAACAATTGGACTAGATGTCGGTTTGAAAGAGTTTTACACTGATTCAAATGGCTTCATGGTTCCCAACCCTAGATTTCTGCTCCGAGCTGAAGCACGATTAAAACTGTAGTTTAGACTAACCAAAGATGAGAACGGTGGCAAAAGAAGAACTAGAGCCACCGCGCTGGGAGAGAATGAGGGTGAAAAAGAAAACCTATCCACTCCTTAAATGAACAGTGAACGATTA
>NZ_JAHRFA010000150.1:0-8075 GCF_020883045.1 Microcoleus sp. CAWBG58
ACCGCCGTCCACAGCCAGGTTTTATTTTTTTTTGAACCGACAAATGTTTGTAATTCATCTAATTCTCCAACCGAAGGAGTCGTTTCTCTCCTCGTAACAATTTGGCAAGAGTTCTCCAGCTTGTTTTACCCAAGTAATAATTGTAGTATAGCCTTTTTCAAAAAGATGAGGTATGACTGAGAACTTACATAACCATCCAGACTAGAGGGCCCAAGCCCAACAACGTCCGCGAATCTTTCTGAGAACCGCTATATGATGTACATTTTTGACTCTTTCAATGGCTCGAAAACCCATGCCATTAACATACATTTTTAGACATTCGTGTTTCACTTCTTCCGAATATCCTCTTTGAAGTTGATAATAGTTTATAAATTGTCTTTTACATCTGACGCAAATATAATTCTGCTTGCCTTTTTTGTGACCATTTTTATTGATATGAGTTGACTGACATTCCGGGCATTGCATAATATTTCTCTTAAATGTGTGTGATTTGTGATGCTCCGACGACTATTTTATCATACCAAGGTTCAGCAACGCCAAACATTATTTTAGATTGGTTCAGGGATTGTCTGAGGAATAGGCCCCGGAACTGTTTGAGGAATCGGATAAGGTACAGTTTCCGGCACCGGTTCAGGAATTGGCTGCGGAATTGGCGCAGGTACCGGTTCTGTTACGGGGCTGGGAATCGGTTCGGGTACGGGCCCAGGGCCAGGCATCGGTGGCGATGAAGGAATCCCCGGCAGCCCGGGTTCAGTACCGGGAATTTGCGGGCCTGGAAGCGGATCGGGAGTGGGATAAATCATGTTAGTGTTTAGCTCAGCTAATAGAGATGTTAAAAAAACAATTGGTCACCAATTCCAGTTATCTTTTAAAACAAAAACAACCGATTTGTGGTATTGGTTAATTAGAGTTGACAGACTTGAAAAATACCTTAAAATTATCTGCGTATATTTGCGCCTATCTGTCTTCATCTGCGGTTGAACTCTCAATCAAATATGTAGGAGCGAGTCTATTATATTAAAATTAAAACAGCGCCTAACACATCTATCTAAATAGCGAAACCCAACTGTTATGTTCGCCGAAAATTATGCCTTGAGTATTAGGGAATATCCCAAGCCAGATCCAGTGAGTCATCCCCAGTCTAAAATCTAAAATGATATAGCGGTTCTCAAAAAAGAGACGTATGGCCTATGCCCTATGCCCTATGCCCAATTCCCAATTCCCAATTCCCATGAGTACCTCATCTTTCTGAGAAAGGCTATATAAGTGTGTCAGTACCAAACCCTCAACAACAAACTCCCCTATTAGATGCGCTGCGCGATCGCACAAATCACCATCACAGCCCATTCTACGCCCCCGGACACAAACGCGGACAAGGCATTTCTCAACCGTTAGTTGACTTATTCGGGGCCGCAGTATTTCGATCGGACTTACCGGAATTACCAGAATTAGACAATCTCTTCAACCCAGAGGGCGTAATTGCCGAAGCTCAAAATTTAGCTGCTGAGGCTTTTGGCGCCGAACATACTCGGTTTTTAGCAAACGGTTCGACTTGTGGAATTATCGCCGCCCTTCTCGCGACTTGCGGCCCGGGAGATAAAATTATCTTGCCTCGAAACATCCATCAATCGGCAATTTCTGGTTTGATTTTATCCGGCGCAATTCCCATTTTTGTCAATCCAGAGTACAACTCGGATTGGGATATTGCCAACAGCATCACGCCAGAAGCCGCAGCAGCAGCCCTAGCACAACATTCCGACGCGAAAGCAGTAATGGTCGTCTACCCAACCTATCACGGCGTTTGCGGAGATTTGCGGGCGATCGCCAAAATTACCCATCAATACAACATCCCCTTATTAGTAGACGAAGCCCACGGCGCCCATTTTAACTTCCATCCCAACTTGCCAGAACCGGCCCTATCAGCAGGGGCAGATTTAACAGTACAATCAATCCACAAAACCCTCGGTGCAATGACTCAAGCATCGATGTTGCACGTCAAGGGCGATCGCATAAATATCCAAAAATTGAATAGGGCATTGCAGCTAGTACAATCCACCAGTCCCAGCTACTTATTATTAGCATCATTAGACGCCGCCCGCCAACAAATCGCCATCCACGGGAAGGAGTTAATGATGCAAACTTTAGATTTAGCAGCAAAAGCGCGATCGCACATTAGTCAAATTCCCGGCTTATCAGTTTTAGAACCGTTAAATACGCCAGGTTTTGTCGATTTAGATCGAACCAGGCTAACAGTAAAAGTATCAGACTTGGGAATTACAGGATTTGCGGCTGATGAAATTCTACACTCCGAACTCGGAGTTACCGCAGAATTGCCAATGCCTCAACATCTAACATTTATTATCAGCTTGGGAAATACAGCATCAGATATTGACAATCTGGTTAAAGGTTTCCAGAATTTAACTCACAATTTAGGAGGCGGGCGCGGGGACGACGCCGGTACAACCGGGGGCAGGCAAGATGCCCACCCCACAAGAAAATTCACTCTTTGTGGAACAGGCATCTTGCCTGTTCTTGAGAATGGTGCAAGATCTCTGTTAGGATTTCCCACTCCCTCTGTCTCCCCCCGCGAGGCCTTTTTTTCCCCAGCGGAAACCGTAGCAATAGACAAAGCGGTCGATCGACTCAGCGCCGAACTCATCTGTCCCTACCCGCCAGGAATACCCGTCCTGATGCCCGGTGAAATCATTACCCCACAAGCCCTTGACTACCTGCAACACATCCTTGCAGCCAGCGGAAAAATCACAGGTTGCAGCGATCCAAGCCTCCAAACTATCAAGATTGTGCGAAAGTAAACATTAAGGCTTGGGGGATAGCGGGAAATGAGGGATAGTAAGAAATGGGAAAAATCTTCCCTCTTCCTTCTTCCCTCTTCCCTCTTCCCTCTTCCCTCTTCCCTCTTCCCTTTTCCCTTTTCCCTTTTCCCTTTTCTCTCTTCCTTCTTCCTTCTTCCTTCTTCCTTCCATTAAAAATACAACTATGCTTTGGCCCTACGTCACTCCTGGTATCCCAGACGATTTATTTGAACGTTTACCGGGAATTCCCATGAGTAAGCGAGAAGTCCGACTGCTGTTACTCTCCCACCTGCGGCTGCAAGCAGATTCAGTGGTGTGGGACATCGGTGCAGGTACTGGTACCATCGCCGTAGAAACAGGTTTGCTGTGCCCCAAAGGTCGCATTATTGCCGTAGAAAGGGACGAAGAAGTCGCCAGCTTGATTCGCCGAAATTGCGATCGATTCGGGATCGAAAACGTACAAGTCATCGAAGGTAGCGCCCCTGAATGCCTCGAAAACCTCCCCGAACACCCCCACCGAGTCTGCATCGAAGGAGGGCGCCCGATTAAAATGATTCTCAAGGAAGTCTGGCGACACTTGCTACCGCAGGGTCGAGTTGTCGCCACAGCATCGAATTTAGAGAATCTTTACGCCCTTTCCGAAAGCTTCGCCGAGTTGCAAGTCCGCAACATCGAGGTAGTCCAGTCCGCCGTCAACCGCTTGGAGACTCGCGGCCTGAGTCAAACCTTTGCGGCCGTCAATCCCATCTTTATTCTCAGCGGTGAAAAGTTGGATTAGAAGGAAGAAGGAAGAAGGAAGAAGGAAGAAGGAAGAGGGAAGAGGGAAGAAGCTATTCCAATACCCTCTTTGGCCGATGCCCGATGCCCAATGCCCCATGCCCCATTCCCGATTCCCAAATGTAATTCTTAACCTTTTTTAAGTCCCGTTAACCTTCATAATAAAAAGGGCGAGCATAGCTGGATAGACCGCCTGACTTGAGATATTTCGATAACCGATGGGGGATGTGGGTTGGCAGTGCAAGGTAAGAACTCGTCTCGTGACGCTCCCACACCAACCGTAAACGGTATGTTGTGGGCATCTGAGTCCTGTTAAGGATATCGAGATCTTCCTTCGAGGTACTCCAATGGTTTCCCTCTACGGCGTTTTAGAGTGAGGAACACGTCCAGCCCCACTTTGAACAAGTACAAATCGAAATCGAAACGTATGTTCAACCTATTTCGCACAAAGTTTTACGTAGACCGCGATTCAGGTCTACAACCCCATACCTTGTTGTCATGGTTCAGATGTCCTAATTTTACCACGGTCGTTGATTGCACAAAAGATTGGCGTTTCCTCGTCGAGGCTAATCTCTCACTCAACTGCGTTTCGTATTGTTCAAAGCCTCAACTCGTCAACGCCCTGGCTTTCATCCACGCGCGAAACGCTTCGTTTGGTGTGGGGATTCCCGCCGAACTAGCTAACACAATCGAAAATCCCAAATCCCAAATCCCAAATCGAATCACCCACAGCCATCTGCAAGAGAAATTCATTTTATGCCTTGGTCTCGTATCCTGAGTGGAATAGTTGCGATCGTCCTTGCTTTGGGAATGATTATTATGGGGGGATGGTACTTCACCCTCGGCTTTGGCGTCATCGTCTACCTAGGTCAATTGGAATATTTTCAATTAGCCCGGGCTAAAGGCATTGCACCCGCTGCCAAAACTACCTTAGTTGTCAGTCAAGCCCTGCTAATTACTGCCGCCTTGGCCCCGCAACTCGTAGACGCTATGTTCCCCCTCGCCGGAACCTTAATCTGTTTCTACCTGTTATTTCAACCTAAATTATCGACGATCGCCGATATTGCCTCCTCAATTTTAGGATTGTTCTACGGCGGTTATTTGCCCAGCTATTGGGTACGGCTGCGAGTCGGCCTCGATCCAGCCAATCTCGCTACCACCCAATTTTCGCAAGTAGTAGCAAGCAATTTGCCTGTTAATATTTACTCGTCCCAGTCTTGGACAAGTTCCAGCAACATATCTCTAGGATTGACTTCGCTGCTGCTGGCTTTCCTCTGCATCTGGGCCGCTGACATTGGCGCTTATTTTGTCGGCAAATTCTTCGGCCGCACTAGCCTCTCCCACATCAGCCCGAAAAAAACTGTTGAGGGTGCCGTATTTGGAGTTTGCGGCAGTATCGCCGTGGCCGCCGCCGGGTCTTGGTATTTACAATGGCCGGGGTGGCCGTATACTGGGGCAGCTTTTGGTCTGTTGATTGGCGTTGCTAGCTTGTTGGGAGATTTAACTGAGTCGATGATGAAACGAGACGCCGGTGTGAAGGATTCCGGGCAGTTGATCCCCGGTCACGGCGGCATTCTCGATCGCACTGACAGTTATGTTTTTACTGCACCCTTAGTCTACTATTTTGTGACTTTGCTATTGCCCGCGATCGACTCTTTTTTAACTAATGGTGGGTTCGGGAGGCTGTAAGTCCCGCGCTCTACCTGTACCTAGGTGAGCGTCGGGATACACGGACATCCCGCGCTCCTACGACGGGGTTCGATACCCCTGACTCGATCATTTAAGTAATACCGCAAGTCTACTTAAATATGCTATCATAAGGGCATGTTTACGATGAATTACCAGTACCGCGTTTACCCATCACAGCCGCAAGAACTCCGCATGGGGTCTTGGCTTGAGATCTGTCGTGGCGTTTATAACTACGCTTTGGGTGAGCGGAAAGACTGGATCAAGTCTCGGAAGTGCGACATCAATTCTTGCTCTTTGGTGTCTGAGTACATTATTGGTGCTGAGGTTCCTTATCCTGATTACTACAAGCAGCAAAATGCGCTGACAGCAATCAAAGCTAAGTTGCCCCATCTCAAAGATGTTCAGTCTCAGGTAATTCAAGAACCATTGAGGCGGGTTGATGCTGCTTTTGTGGCAATGAAAGCGCGGGGGTATGGATTCCCTCGGTTCAAGAAGTTTGGTCAATACCGTTCGTTCTTGTTCCCTCAATTCAAAGACAGTCCGGTCAATGGGAGCAAAATCAAGCTTCCCAAGATTGGGGAGATGACCATTGTTTTGCATCGTCAAATTCCCGACGGATTTGAGGTCAAAACGGTTCGGGTTATTCGTAAACATTCCGGTTGGTATGTCACCCTTTGTCTTCAGTGCGATGTCACCGTTCCTGATGTGCCACCTCATGGCAATGCAATCGGGATTGATGTGGGGCTGAGTTATTTTCTGTCTACCAGTGATGGCGAACAAGTCGCTAGGCCGCGTTTCTTTGACAAACTGCATCGCAAGCTGGAATTGCTGCAACGCTGTTTGAAGCGGAAACAGAAACGGTCTAACACTCGATCTAAGCTGATTCAGAAAATAGGCAAGGTTCACGAACAAATTGCTGAGAGTCGATTGGATTGGCAGTTCAAGCTTGCTCATCATCTTTGCAACCGTGCGGGCATGATTTTTGTCGAAGATTTGGATTTCCGAATCATGGCAAAAGGCATGTTGGGGAAACATACTCTGGATGCAGGGTTGGGTCAATTTGTGAATCAAGTGCTGCCGTGGGTTTGTTTCAAGCGCGGTGTTTACTATGGCAAGGTTGACCCGAAGGGCACGTCTCAAACTTGCCCTGACTGCGGAGCCAAGGTGAAAAAGGATCTGAGTGTGCGGATTCATGACTGTCATGAGTGTGGGTCGGTCAAGCCAAGAGATGTTGCAGCAGGTCAAGTGATTTGCGCCCGTGGTCTATCGGGTGTTGAAATTGCGAGTGGAGCCGAGGTATCGGGGGCATTGGAAACAGTGTCTAGACAACTGGCGATGAAGCTCGAAGATTCCAAGAGCGATCTTGGGAAGCCCGCACTGTATGCGTAGCATCAGCGTCGGGAGGATGTCACTTAGTCGGTAATTGGGAATTGGGCATAGGGCATAGGGCATAGGGCATAGGGCATAGGGCATAGGGCATAGGAATTTGGAGGCAGAGCCTCCGGGTATGTGTTCCCAGGCTCTTCCTGGGAACAAGGTTACAGCCAACAGACAACAGTCAACAGTCAACAGTCAACAGTCAACAGCTAACTAAGGCAAAACTCTAATTCCACCCCGACAAACAATCTCCCCCAAACTCAAAATCAACTCATCAATTGCAACTTCCTCTCCGAAATCAATTTTAAAATCATTGAAATCACTACTCTTTAATTCTCCATCGACTTCGATTTCTGGTGATTCAAACATCAATTCGCGACCGCTAGCAATCCGCAAACCAGTCCGCAATACAACAGGAATTTGCGTACCCCCAGCGCACAAAATAGTCGCCGCCAGCGTCAACTTCCCCGCCTCAATTTTTATCTGAGAATCTTGCAATTTCAGAGATTTTTCGCTATCCGTCAGCGGTAACATTGGCAGCAAAAATTCACTCAAAGCATCCGCCAGCAAAGGCGCTTTTAGAGACGCATTCAAATCCGCTTGATTGAGCCTCAAAACGCCCGTCACGGGAACGGATTCGAGGAGGCGCAGCGGTTTGCCTTTGAGAGCTTGACCTAGGTTGATGCGAATGCCACAGCCCTCTAGAGCAACCTCTGTTAGGTGTAATCCTTTATACACTGCACCGCGAGCGGCTGCCGTTACTTTGGGGATCGTACCGCTGAAAATTTGTCGATCGCTCCCCTCAATTTTCACCTTCAAGTCGTCAACTTGCTGAACTTGCGATCGCAGCAATAACTGCACCGCCGGAGACAGCACCGAACTTGCGATCCGGCTGCCTTGGCTCGGCGGCGGTGTCCCCCCTTCCTCGTCGAGGTTGGCAGTCCCACCAGAGCTGGCAGCGGTAGCTATATTGTCAAATAAAAGAGAGTGGCGATCGACTGTCATAAACAATTTGAAAATTACAAACCTTAATATTCAAACACAAAAATTTAACTATTAACGATCGCATCCCGTCTCACAAACCCGGTTGCTGCACAGATATATCGCCATCAAGCTTTGATTTTCCGTTATAACTCGGTTGTTGACACTCTCAGGTCTTTCATACGCTGAGATTCTGCGGACAAAGTAGGCTTGGGTAATACCCAAAGTCTAACTCTCGCTACGGTCGTCAAAACCCGTCTACCCAGTTGGTCAAGGTTTACACCTAACTTACTGGCTACTTTTCTCAGAATAATAGGACTTACGCATTGACAAAAACTATCATCTATGTATTCTAGACGATACCATCACTGAATCGGTTTGCCAAAATATGCTCACGTATAACTGAAGTGAATAAATTCCTTTGGACTTCATACCAGT
>NZ_JAHRFA010000151.1:0-7813 GCF_020883045.1 Microcoleus sp. CAWBG58
CGCAGACAAGCAGTAGCAGCAATTGCAGCAACTTGGAAAGATGACCCGGAAACCTTACCTTGGCTCAAAGAACGCGCTCTAACCGACTATAATTCGGATGTGCGACAAGCAGCAGTACAAGCATTAGGACGGGGGTGGAAAGATGACCCGGAAACCTTACCTTGGCTCAAAGAACGCGCTCTAACCGACGATAATTTGGCTGTGCGACGTGCAGCAGTACAAGAATTAGCACGGGGGTGGAAAGATGACCCGGAAACCTTACCTTGGCTCAAAAAACACGCTCGAACCGACGATAATTGGGCTGTGCGACAAGCCGCAGTACAAGCATTAGCACGGTGGCATAAAGATGACCCCGAAACATTACCTTGGCTCAAAGAACTTGCTCTAATCGATGATAATTGGGCTGTGCGACTAGCAGCATTTCAAGCATTAGCACGGGGGTGGAAAGATGACCCAAAAACCTTACCTTTGCTCAAAGAACGCGCTCGAACCGATGATGATTGGCGTGTGCGACAAGCAGCAGTACAAGAATTAGCACGGGGCTGGAAAGATGACCCAGAAACCTTACCTTTACTCAAAGAACGCGCCCGAACCGACAATAATTCGGATGTGCGACAAGCAGCAGTACAAGAATTAGCACGGGGCTGGAAAGATGACCCAGAAACCTTACCTTTGCTCAAAGAACGCGCCCGAACCGACAATGATTGGGATGTGCGACAAGCAGCATTTCAAGCATTAGTACGCTGGCATAAAGATGATAGTGAAACCTTGTCTTGGCTCAAACAAATTGCTAAATACAATCATAGTTTAGCTATGCGACAAGCAGCAGTACAAGAATTAGCACGGGGGTGGAAAGATGACCCGGAAACCTTACCTTGGCTCAAAGAACTTGCTCAATCAGATGATAATTTGGCTTTGCGACAAGTAGCAGTTAAAGAATTAGTATTTGGATGGAAAGATGAACCTGGAATATTAGAAATTGTACGCGATTGCGCCCAGAACGATCGCAACCCAATACTCCGCAAATTTGCCCAGAGGAAATTAGCAGAATTAGAGGGTCAATGAGCGATCGCATGGCTGCAAAACTGCGAGAATTAAATATTGACTCTGATACAATTTAGCAGTGTTTCTTGATAAACTAGCGAGGTTGATATGACCGAAATAAATCCCGATCGCACTAATGGAATAATTGCGATCGATGTTTCTCCTCAATCCAACGGGCAGTATCTTTGTCAGATATTATCATCTCTGAGCGATCGCCCTGATGATACCATGAATTTTTACGGACAAACGAAAGAACACGCGATCGCGATAGGCTTAGAATATTTAGCCAAAGAGTATCGCCAGAAAGCCGAAGATTCTCAAAATAATATAGATTGGGATGCCCTGGAACTTTCGGATTCTGGACAGCCAATCGAAAAGCATTATCACGTAATTTTGCACTATGAAGAAATTGCTGAAGCAGAATCTAAATTTGAGGCAGTACACAATGCAATGATGGGAAATACAGTAATTGAGAATGCCATAATTTCAGCAATTAAGATTTCTCCAGATATCGAAATTGAGCCGTTAGAACGAGCATGGGAATGAGATTTGTTAACTTCAAAAGCTCATTATTTTGCTTAAATCGATCCAGATATAGCCTTTCTCAAAAAGATGAGGTATGACAGACAGTTTGCAAAACCAGTAAACTCAGAGGGCTAAAGCCCAACAACGTACCTCATCTTTCTGATAACCGCTATAGCATTTAAGTCGAAATAGATGCTAAGAAACCGGGTTTTTTTTGGTTTTGCCGATCGCAACGCGTCTTTTCGTAAAAACCCGGTTTCTGGCCGCCCGTACATCAGTCTGATGCTTTTAACCTAGAAATCGCCCCCAACTCAAAATCTATATACTACAATATATAATACAGATATTAGAGCCAAAATCCTTGGGGGTGCAAAAGAATCCTAATCGCGGCCCCATGAATGTGCAAAAATACTGAAGCCAACTTTATTAAACTCTGCACGGAGCAATTGCTGTGGACTCCAGATACAACCCCCAATCCATAGAAGAAAAATGGCAACAGACATGGGCTGAGCAAAACTTAGACCAAATGCCAGAAGATACCGAAAAGCCTAAATTTTATGCCTTATCCATGTTCCCCTACCCGTCGGGAAGCCTGCACATGGGGCACGTCCGCAACTACACAATCATCGATGTAATTGCCAGACTCAAGCGGATGCAAGGCTATCGCGTACTCAATCCCATGGGATGGGACGCTTTTGGTTTGCCGGCAGAAAATGCGGCTATCGAACGCGGAGTTCCCCCCGCACAATGGACTTATCAAAATATTTCCCAGATGAAAGGCTTATTTCGCCGCCTGGGTATTTCTTTCGACTGGACAAAAGAAGTTACAACCTGTTCTCCCGATTATTATCGGTGGACTCAGTGGCTGTTTTTGCAATTTTTAGAAGCAGGATTAGCATATCAGAAAGAAGCGGCAGTTAACTGGGACCCGATCGACCAAACTGTCTTAGCCAACGAACAAGTAGACAACGAGGGTCGTTCCTGGCGTTCCGGTGCCAAAGTCGAGCGCAAATTATTGCGGCAGTGGTTCCTCAAAATTACCGATTACGCCGAACAGTTATTAAACGACTTAGATAAATTGCCAGATTGGCCCGAAAGAGTCAAATTAATGCAAGCCAATTGGATTGGTAAATCTGTCGGCGCTTACTTAGAATTTCCCATTGTCGGCATGGATGAAAAAGTCGCCGTTTTTACCACCCGTCCCGATACAATTTATGGCGTGAGTTATGTTGTTTTAGCACCGGAACATCCATTAACTCAGCGCGTGACCACGGCAGATCAAAAAGCCGCTGTTGATACCTTCATCAAAGAAGTTGCATTGCAAAGCGAAATGGATCGCACGGCTGATGACAAACCGAAGCGCGGTATCCCCACAGGTGGCAAAGTCATCAACCCTTTCAACGATGAAGAAATCCCGATTTGGATTGCCGATTACGTGCTGTACGAATACGGCACCGGCGCAGTTATGGGAGTACCCGCCCACGACACGCGAGATTTCAAGTTTGCCAAGCAATATGAACTACCTATTAAAGTAGTAATTGTGGATGATGATGAACTTCCGCTGACGGAAGCTTACACGGAACCAGGAATTATGATTAATTCCCAAAGCTTCAACGGGATGGATTCAATTAAAGGCAAAGCCGCAATTATTCAAGGTGCCGTAAATTCAGGTTGTGGCAAAGCGCGAGTGCAATATCGCTTGAGAGATTGGCTAATTTCTAGACAGCGTTATTGGGGCGCTCCGATTCCGGTAATTCATTGTCCTAAATGCGGTACAGTCCCCGTCCCTCAATCAGATTTACCAGTATTGTTGCCGGAAAATGTAGAATTTACTGGCAAAGGTTCGCCGTTAGCGAAGATGCCGGAATGGGTGAACGTTCCTTGTCCGAGTTGCGGCACTCCGGCGCAGCGCGAAACGGACACGATGGATACTTTTATGGATTCTTCGTGGTATTTCTTGCGCTATCCCGATGCTCAAAATGCAGTGCAAGTCTTTGATTCTGCAAAGACGAATGATTGGATGCCTGTTGACCAATATGTCGGCGGTATCGAGCACGCAATCCTGCATTTGCTGTATTCGCGGTTCTTTACGAAGGTTTTGCGCGATCGCGGTTTAATCAATTGCGATGAACCATTTAAGCGCTTGTTAACTCAAGGCATGGTGCAAGCAAAAGCCTACAAAAATCCTGTGACTGGCAAATATGTTGCTGCCTCAGATGTAGACTCGGAAAATCCCAAAGATCCGCAAACTGGCGAAGCTTTGGAAGTCTTCTATGAGAAGATGTCCAAATCTAAATATAACGGTGTTGACCCCTTGGAAGTTATGGGGAAATATGGGGTTGATACGGCGCGGATGTTTATTTTATTCAAGGCGCCGCCGGAGAAGGATTTGGAGTGGGATGACGCTGATGTAGAAGGGCAATTTCGCTTTTTAAATCGCGTTTGGCGCGTGGTGACAGAGTTTGCTTCATCCCCAGCCAGGGCGGGCACGGGGGCACCGCCCCTACAAGCAGGGGAGAAAGATGTGCTGAGCAAAATTGAGCAGGATTTGCGGCGGGCGATTCACATTGCAATTAAGGAAGTTCGGGAAGATTTGGAGGGCGAGTATCAGTTTAATACTGCTGTTTCCGAAATGATGAAGTTGAACAATGCGCTGGCTGATGCTAAATGTAAGGATTCACCAGTTTATGCAGAGGGAATTAATACTTTGATTTTGCTGTTAGCGCCTTTTTCGCCGCACATTGCTGATGAATTGTGGCATTTGATTGGTAACAGCGAATCCGTACACTTGCAAACTTGGCCTGTTGCAGATCCATCTGCTTTAGTTACTGATGAAATTACGCTGGTAATTCAAGTTATGGGTAAGACGCGCGGCACTATTCAAGTGCCTTCTGGTGCTGATAAAGCTGCTTTGGAAAATTACGCCCGCGAGTCTGATTTGGCGAAGCGCCATCTGGAGGGTAAGGAGATTAAAAAGGTAATTGTAGTGCCTGGAAAGTTAGTCAATTTCGTTGTAGCTGGATAAGGATGAGAAACCCGGTTTCTTGCGATAAACCGGGTGCATTAAATAGTTCGTAGTGAGGACTTTAGTCCTTCTTGCGCCGTTCGTAGTGAGGACTTTAGTCCTTCTTGCGCCGTTCGTAGTGAGGACTTTAGTCCTTCTTGCGCCGTTCGTAGTGAGGACTTTAGTCCTTCTTGCGCGCGGACTGAAGTCCTCACTACGAACCGATATTGGGGTGCTTTAAGGGAGATAATAGTTGTTTTTAATACTGTTAAATCACCGATCGCAATTGTACCGCCATGGGCAAGTTACCAAAGAAATACAGATATTTTCATAAATGGATATTATTTTTGGTGAAATTTTTGGCGATCGCCTACATCGTCTGTTGCATAATCTTGTTTATCCTGCAAACTCGTCTCATTTTTAGTCCCACACGCGCGATCGCCAAAACACCCGATGCTTTCAACATCCCCTACGAAGACGTTTGGTTGCCAGTTAACGGGCGATCGCCCAAAACGGACAAAACAGACAAGATTCACGGTTGGTGGCTGCCAACCGCCAATCCACAGCCGCTAGGAACCCTATTGTACCTGCACGGCAAGGGTTTTAACATCGGTACGAATATCAATCAATCTTACCAGTTTCGGCAATTGGGTTTTTCCGTATTGCTGATCGATTATCGCGGATACGGGCGCAGTCAAGGCAGTTTTCCCAGCGAAGCTCGGGTGTATGAAGATGCGGAAACAGCTTATAATTATTTAGTCAAACAGCGGCAATTGTCGCCTAGCGAAATCTTTTTGTACGGCCATTCACTCGGAGGTGCTGTTGCTGTAGAATTAGCAGTTGCACACCCTAAAGTGGCGGGCTTAATTGTTCAAAGTTCGTTCACTTCCATGCTGGATATGGTACAACGCCAAAGTTTGATGCGGCTGTTTCCGGTGCGGCTGCTGCTGACACAAAAGTTTGATTCTTTGAATAAAGTTAAGTTGCTCAAAATTCCGGTTTTGTTCGCCCACGGAAGTGCCGATCCTTTGATTCCGGCGGCGATGAGTGAAAAGTTGTATGCTGCTGCTGGTGAACCCAAGCAAATTTTGCTGGTTCCTAATGCTAAGCATAATAATGGAGATGCTTTTTTTAACAGCAGCGAATACCGCAAAACTATTGTTGACTTTGCCGAAAAATCTAAAATTAAGATGAATAAATAGGTTCGTAGTAAGGACTTTAGTCCTCTCTACTTTGATGCGGACAGCGAATACCGCAAAACTATTGTTGACTTTGCCGAAAAATCTAAAATTAAGATGAATAAATAGGTTCGTAGTAAGGACTTTAGTCCTCTCTGCTTTGATGCGGACAGCGAATACCATAAAACTATTGTTGACTTTGCCGAAAAATCTAAAATTAAGATGAATAAATAGGTTCGTAGTAAGGACTTTAGTCCTCTCTGCTTTGATGCGGACAGCGAATACCGCAAAACTATTGTTGACTTTGCCGAAAAATCTAAAATTAAGATGAATAAATAGGTTCGTAGTAAGGACTTTAGTCCTCTCTGCTTTGATGCGGACTAAAGTCCTCACTACGAACCTGCGAGTCCTCTCTCATTTGATGCGGACTAAAGTCCTCACTACGAACCTGATGCGGACTAAAGTCCTCACTACGAACCTATGCGGACTAAAGTCCTCACTACGAACCTGATAATATTATTTCTATTTTATCTCCAACTTGTAGTTGCAAAACGGATTGAGCGCTGCCACCGTTAACGGCAATTTCTAGCCAACCGTCAGAACCAATTATGGCTATTAAATCACCTGGCTTGCTATCGCTGTAGGTCTTACCGCTGGCTATGTGAATTGTATCAGAACTATTGCTAATTATGGCTGACCAATTGTTACCTATAATGGAATTATTGGGGATATTGGTAATTAGATTGCCGAAGCGATCGACATATTGAACGCAACCTACCGCACCTGTGGCTGTAACGGCGAAATTTGGTATCTCTAGCTGCACTAAACTTGCAGGGTGTACCGCCCTTCCCAACTCTTCCAGCGGCACTCCATTCGCCAAATGAGCGCCCGCTGCTGCAAAAATATCGCGACCGTGAAACGTGCTGCTGGGCTCCGGTGTACGCCAATATTGCGGATTGGTGAGCTCCACAGATGCGATCCTCTTCGAGGGCTTCGCTAACGCACTTTCGCGACTCAACACCCCACTAAACAAGCCGTTATCCGGCCCGACAAGGAAGCAATTAGCACATTGAATCGCGATCGCGCGTCTCTTGCTACCCACACCCGGATCGACGACAGCAACGTGTACCGTTTCCGCTGGAAAATAAGCAAAAGCAGTCATCAAACAAAACCTGGCCGCCGCAATATTTTGGGAGGGTATTTGGTGCGTAATGTCAATTACTTTTAACTGCGGGTTGATTTGGGCGATCGTACCTTTCATCACTCCCACATAAACATCGCTCAACCCAAAATCCGTCAGCAGAGTTATAATTCTATTTTTAGACATATAGCAGTTGACAGTTGACAGTTGACAGTTGACAGTTGTAGGGGCGGTGCCCCCGTGCCCGCCCTCGACAGTTGACAGTTAGATAGTACAAGAATAAAACCGTTTATAAAATTGGTATATATCCAGAGGTAAAAGTATGGGTTCGCAGTGGGAAAACTTTCTGCAAAACTTAGGAGAATGGCACGGTTCCTTTACTCAGTTATCAACGCGGGGAGAGGTACTTAAAGATACTCCCAGCATTATCTCTCTAGAAGGACTCAACGATAACAAAACTGTGCGGTTAAAACTGCGGCGTTTCTCCCCAAATCCCAGCGGTGGCGAACCAGAAGTCAGCGAACTTGTTCGAGAATATCAGAGTTTGGGACGAGATATCCTGTTTTTTGAGAATGGAAATTTTTGTCAGGGAACTATTCAACTATCCCCTTATTCTGAACCTGGTGCCGAGTTTGGTTTTATCTACAATTATCGCCGGTTGCGCTTTGTTCAGCTCTACAATACCGACGGCAATTTATCCCAACTTACCTTGATTCGGGAAAAGCAGCTCGATAAAAATATCCCCGAACGTCCGCCTTTAACTGTTGGCGATTTGCTGGGAGAATGGGAGGGCGAGCAGGGGGAACGCATCTTATTGAAGACTGTTCGCCAGTCGTGAGTATATTTTGAGATAAATTCACCATGCTTAGAAGCTACAGAGACGCTTTATAATGAATTTTGTAAGAAAACAGTCATTGATTA
>NZ_JAHRFA010000152.1:0-7769 GCF_020883045.1 Microcoleus sp. CAWBG58
GCCGCCGCCGCTATGGTCTGCGTTGTAATTTGTTGTCAGCAATTTACAATTATGAGTTAGCTCTAGGGGATTAAATTTAAAACCTCTGATCGTAACATATATCTTTTTTGCAAGAGGTCTATTGTAGTAGAAGATCTAAATATCAAAGGAATGGTAAGAAACCATTGCCTAGCCAAAGCTATCTCTGATGCTGGCTGGTCCATGTTTGGAACAATGCTTAAGTATAAAGCCGAGGCAGAAGGCAAGGTCTATTTAGAGATTGACCGATTCTTTCCTAGCTCCAAAACTTGTAACCATTGCTTGTTCAAAGTTTCTGAAATGAATTTGAAAATACGCCAATGGAAATGTCCTAAGTGTGATGCTGTGAATGATAGAGATAGGGAGCATCTCAATTATGCAATAAGTAGAAATACTTACAATGGTAATATGCAAGAATTATGTAAAATGTAAAAACACACTTACGAGTCATAAAAATATGACCCCAGAAGAAACTAAAGAAATCCAAAAATGTCTAGAAACGGTATCCTCTATCTTACTCCAGAATACACCATCAGAACAGCTAAAAGACTTTGGCAGTATTGAATTAGCCGTTAGAGATCGTGTCCTCAAAGAAGTAGCTCCAGAAATTGGAAAATTTTTTAAGCAGCAGCAGTCAGACAGAAGCAGGCTCCCGCCAGAGAAATCCAGACCTGCATGGGTAAATGGCGAGTAACAGAACAACTTTCGTAAAAAACTTGGACTCAAGAAAGGGACAAGATTAAGCCCTCACGCCGGAAAAATGCTGCCTAATATTGAGCGCTAACGTATCTTATGCCAATGCGACCTGCATACTTACAACAACTCACAGGAATATACGTATCCCACAGTACGCAACAACGGCTAGTACATCGACAAGAATTTGTGGAGACTGTAGCACAGAAAACTGTCACCGCTTTGAGTTTAGATGGAGGCAAGGCAAGATTAAGAACCGACTTAGGAGAAGCCAGTGAATGGCGAGACTACAAAGCCGTGGCGTTGCATAATCAACAGTGTGCCGCTTTCTTTCAAGATAATAACAAGCTATTGGATTGGGTGAATCTACAGCCTTTAAGTGAGCCAATTACTTGTTTGGGTGATGGACATCCAGGGATCTGGAATTTGATAGCTGGGATTGCTTCATCCGAGAAACGTTTAGAGATTTTGGATTGGTATCACCAAACATGAAAACCTGTACAAATTGGGTGGTTCTAATCAACGTTTGCGAACCGTGGAGACTCATCTGTGGCGTGGTCAAATTGATGGGGCAATCGCTGCTTTGGCTGACTGGGATACACCTCACGTCAAAAACTTTCTGGATTATTTAGAACGACATCGATGTAGAATTCCTGATTATCAGGTGATGCAGTCTAAAAAAATCACAATTGGTTCGCTTTGCTGTCGAGGCGACAATTAAATAAATTGGACGGAGAATTAAAATATCCGGAGCACAATGGAATCGTGACAATCTGGCTCAAGTTCTGAAACATCGTTGTGCTTATTTAAATCTCGCTTTGGCCTGAATAGTATTTATACTCATTACATATTTGAGATGCTCCCTAGAGATATCAACGCAGCGCTAAACATTAGAGACGAAGGCTTGCGGTTTTTGGCGTTGGGAATCAGCGCTACTGCCAGTGGACGCAATGTAAGTCAACCCGGAAGAATCTCGGTTCTCTCGGATGCTGTTGCGGTTGAAGCTGGAAGCCCACTCTCTACCGCAAGGTGAGAGTTGGGTAATTCACAGAGCGGTTCTTGATAAAGCGGCACAGTAAAAGTAACTGTCGATCCGAGTCCTTCCCCCATACTGTAAAAATTTACTGTACCACCCATGGCTTCTACCAGTTTTTGAGAAATAGCCAATCCCAAACCAGTGCCGCCGTATTGCCTGGTACGAGCGCCGTCCACCTGAAAAAATGACTCAAATAATTTATATTGCTTGTCTAGAGAAACCCCAATGCCAGTATCCGCAACTCGGATTTTGACAATTCCGGGTAACTCCTGGTTGTTAACAGTTACTTTTTTCTTAATAACTTCGGCACTGATGCGAATTCCGCCTTCCTTGGTAAATTTAATCGCATTGCCGGTGAGGTTCAAAATTACCTGAAGCAGGCGTTGGTAGTTGGCATACAAAATAATCTCATCTTCGGCGGCTGGTGTTTGGATTTGAAATTTCAATCGCTTTTCCTGCACTTGAACCCGTGTAAAATTCTCCACTTGCTGCAAAAGTTCGCCGAGTTTGACTGGAGTGAGGTCTAACTCCATTTTGCCAGCTTCGATTTTAGCGATATCTAAAATATCGTTAATTACATTGAACAAGTGTAATGCCGATTGATAAGCTTCTTCGATAAATTGGCCCGCTTCTTCGGGGTCATCTGCCATGCCATCCATCACCAGTTTCAGGAAGCCGAGGATGCCGTTGAGGGGGGTGCGGAGTTCGTGGGAAGTATTGGCAAGAAATTGACTTTTAAGTTGGGAAAGAGCGACGGCTTCGGCACGGGCTTGTTCTAATTCTTGGTAAAGTGTAGCGTGGGCGATCGCGCTGCCGACTTGAGCGACTAACTCGCGGGCAAATTCGAGTTCGACAGGACTCCATTTCGGGGAATTGCCGCAGCGGTGCAAACATATCAGGGCATTGGGTTGGTCTTCATAGAAGGTAGCTGCTACGAGTACGGAATGGCGATCGAAGCGATCGACAATGGGGGAGGCGTAATCGACTGCTACGGGTTTTAACGTGGCTAAAGTTTGAATCCAGCCCGGCTGTTCGGCTGCGCGCAGTTGTAATCCCAGCATCGAAGAGTAAGGTTCTTGGCGGTACTCAGCTACTACTTTAAAAGTTTTCGATTGGAGATTTTCGATTTGATCGGCAGACAGCGGGGGCGATCCATCGCTGGCAATTGAGTGTTGCAATTCTGCTGCTAGATCTGGATAGTTTTGCTGATTTTCTGAGATCGGGAAGGGGGATATTTCGAGGTTTTCGCTGTCTTTTTTGGAGGAACAGATGATACAGCGGCTCGCGTTCAAAACTTCACCCAAACTGTTAACTGTTTGCTGCCAAATTGTCTGTAAATCGAGGGTTCTGTGCAGGTTTTGAGCGATTTGGGAGATAATTTTGCGATCGATTTCCGAGTAGGTAGTGAGCGGTCTACCGATGAGGCTGGCTGGATACAGCATTTGTTGGCTGGCGTCGGAGGAAGATGGCAAAGCTGGATATGCCATGAATTCTGGGGAATCTGCCGACAATTGTACGGGTTTGTCCGACAGCAGCCTGCCCATAACTAAGACTTTTGTAGCTTTACCGTTGGAGTCGATCGCCGGAGTGACTGTCAAATCGAAGAGAAAATATTGTTCTGCGTGGCAAAATGGATAGCTAAACCTTTGGGGGACAAGGGTTTCGAGCGCCCGCCGCAGGCGTTCGAGATAAGGTGCAGGGGCGATGGGTTGCAGGGTTTCGCTGAGGGGGCGATCGACAATTTCTTCTGCTGTGAGGTTGTACTCCTCGGCTTTTTGCCAGTAAAAAGACAGATATCGACCCCTTGCGTCTTGGGTAAATACTAATTCTGCCCCTAACTCTTGAAAAAATGCTGTAGAGGCGAGGCTCGATCGCCGGAAATCTGTGTTAGAGTCCATCAGATTAGGGGGATAAAAGTAATTCTGATTTTGAGTATTGAGTTTTTGATTTAAAATTTAAAACTCAAAATTGTTTTGGGTTGCGATAATTAAGATGTCAGCTATGGTAGAAGCAATAAGGAAGAGTTGAGAGTGGACATTTGATGGTTGGCAGAAGAGCCCGAAAAGCCGGTCGTTAGGTTGACAGAAGAGCCCGATCGCGCAAGACAAGGGTTAACAGAAGGAAGAAGGAAGAAGGAATAATCCCTTTCGGTTTTTTTCAGCTAAGCCGTATAAGTCGCTCAAGCTAAAAAGATGGAAGATGCAAGATTGAACAAGCAAGATGCAATCGAGCGCATTAGTTTTCGCAATTAATGAATTCCCCACCATCGGGTACGGTGGCTATATTAATTGACTGCAAAGTAGTTGGCTTTTTATTGAATGATTCACAGGTCGAGACTCGAAACTCAGAACTCTTTTAGACTTCTACTACAGCATTTTTAGTTATCAATAATTTCCCCAAAAATTAATTTATAACTCAACTCAAAACTCAAAACTATTTGTTGTCAGCAGTTTTCGGTAATTTTAAAATACAACTTAAGATGTAGGAATTAGTAGTCTGCACATATTCACGATCGAGTTGAAAAAATCCGCCAAAAGTTGAGACTGCCAAAAACTCAAGTCGGGGACTGGCGATCGCATTTTTGCCGTCACAATAGAAAAGCTCCTTCTACTTAACCAATATTGCTCCGAACCACCTGTATTTCGCCCGGAAATCTGCCGGAGTTATCTCGCCGGAGCTCGGAGGATCTAAATTTCACACCCAGAAATTTTATGCCCAGCAGATTTGCGCGCGCCGTAGTAGGGCGAGACAGGAGATAATTTCAGTCGTTCCACTCGCCGCGGGGCGGGACTGGGGGGGTGCGGCGCAAACTCAGAGCCTGATCGTCTTCGCGACGCTCGCCTCTAAGCCACTGCTTGATTGCTGTTTCAATGACTTTGCTGGGGTCATTTGTCAAGTGCTTAATTTGGTCTAGCAGTTCAGAATCGATATGGATGGACAGTTCCACTTTTTCTGACGAACTGTGGGAGTGTATACTTGACTCGCTCATAGTTAAAAAATCCTAGTTTTAATTCTTAAGTTTCAATTCCTTCTAGGAATTTACGCCTTTTTGTTTTGAAGGAAGTGTTTTAAGGAAGTGATGCCTTATCCCTAGTAGAGATGCACAGCGGCTCAAAACCTGTATTTTTTACACCCTTGCCGTCCCGCTTCCGTCATTTGACCAAATTATCTGCTTCTTGTCAAGCGCCAGCAACTTCTTACCAATATTTTTCAATTTGCTATCTGCCTCCTCAGCAACTCATCCCAAATTCTAGTTGAAAACTCTCAAGAGAAGGGGAGAGGGATTGGGGGAGGGGGAGAGGGGGAGAGGGGGAGAGGGGGAGAAAGAGTTTATTTTACTTATAACGGGCGCGCAGCGTTCGTGGGACGCTCTGTAGAGCAACTTGAGGTCAAAAATGGGTACAAGCGCCGGACAATTGTGGCGATTGGCCCAAAATTTTAGACTTTTGCTCGATCGCCGAGATTTATCGGTTGTGCAGCAAATTCAAAATCATTCTCCTTTTTTCAATCTCGACGCTCGCGCTCGCTCAAGTCTCGCGCCGCAGTCTCTTATCTCAAATCTAAATCTCTTGTGCAGTAAATCTAACATCGTTATCCTGTCTTCCGAATCGAGGCTTGCGATCGTTGAAGTCTCACCCGGAAGTCTAAAATCTTTAATCTCAAATGGACTCGGCTGGAAGTTTGATGCGGGATGCTGCCGATCGCCTTTTACTCAACTGTTCCAGAGTTTTCTGTAAAACAACAGAGACAAAACTTTTTCTGAGGAGGGCGTCTAGACTGGAGGAGGCTAGATAAAATAGCATAAATACAAGGGCTTTGTCAACCCACAACCAAGAAAAATTTAAATTCTATTTAAGTCTCTAAATGATTATAAATGACTGTAGATTGAATGAAGTTTTATAATACAGCAAAAGTCAATCTTTTGCCGATAGGTTTTATGACAAACGTTCCTGTATCTCGCATTCGTAATTTTTCGATTATTGCTCACATCGACCACGGAAAATCGACTTTGGCCGATCGACTGTTGCAGGCGACTGGGACAGTGAAGGCACGGGAAATGAAGGAGCAGTTTTTAGACAATATGGATCTCGAACGCGAACGTGGCATTACGATCAAGCTGCAAGCGGCTCGGATGAATTACACTGCCAAGGACGGTCAGGAGTACGTGCTAAATCTGATCGACACTCCCGGACACGTAGACTTTTCCTATGAGGTTTCGCGATCGCTCGCTGCTTGTGAAGGGGCGCTGCTGGTGGTAGACGCATCTCAAGGCGTGGAAGCACAAACCTTGGCAAATGTCTACCTTGCCTTGGGAAACAATTTGGAAATTATTCCGGTTCTAAATAAAATTGACCTGCCGGGGGCGGAACCGGAACGGGTTAAAGGGGAAATTGAAGAAATTATCGGTCTGGACTGTAGCGGGGCAATTGAGGCTTCTGCTAAGGAAGGAATTGGTATTGATGATATTTTGGAGGCGATCGTGGAATTGGTGCCGCCGCCGCAGGATACTGTTGACAAACCGCTGCGGGCGCTAATTTTTGATAGTTATTACGATGCTTATCGCGGGGTAATTGTGTATTTCCGGGTGATGGACGGAAGTGTCAAAAAGGGCGATCGAGTGTTGTTGATGGTTTCGGGGAAGGAATATGTCATCGATGAATTGGGCATCCTGTCACCGACGCAAGTACAAGTAGACGAACTGCACGCGGGGGAAGTGGGTTATTTGGGTGCGGCCATTAAGGCGGTAGCTGATGCTCGCGTTGGGGATACGATTACTTTGGTCAAAAAGCCTGCACCGGAGCCTTGGCCGGGTTATACGGAGGCTAAGCCGATGGTTTTTTGTGGCTTGTTCCCGATCGATGCCGACCAATTTCCTGACTTGCGGGAAGCTTTGGAAAAACTGGAACTCAACGATGCGGCGCTTTCCTACGAACCGGAAACTTCTAGTGCGATGGGATTTGGTTTCCGCTGCGGTTTCTTGGGTTTGCTGCACATGGAAATTGTGCAGGAAAGATTGGAGAGAGAGTACAATTTGGATTTGATTGTTACGGCTCCTTCTGTGGTTTATCAAGTCACAACAATTAAGGGAGAAGTGTTAACAATTGACAATCCGAGTCACTTGCCAGATCCTCAATATCGAGAGAAGATTGAGGAACCTTACGTGCGGGTAGAAATGCTGTCGCCGGAAACCTATGTGGGGGCCCTGATGGAGTTGTCTCAAAGTCGGCGGGGCATTTTTATGGATATGAAGTATCTGAGTCAGGGGCGGACTACGTTGGTTTATGAGTTGCCTTTGGCGGAGGTAGTGACGGACTTTTTCGATCAGATGAAATCGCGATCGCGCGGTTATGCGAGCATGGAATATCACCTGATCGGTTATCGCGAAAATCCGCTGGTGAAATTGGACATTTTAATTAACGGCGATCCGGTGGATGCTTTGGCGATGATCGTGCACCGCGATAAAGCTTACAATGTCGGCCGCGGGTTGACGGAAAAACTGAAGGAGTTGATTCCCCGCCACCAATTTAAGGTGCCGATTCAAGCGACTATTGGCGCGAAGGTGATTGCTTCCGAGCACATTCCGGCTTTGCGGAAGGATGTGTTGGCGAAGTGTTACGGCGGCGATATTTCGCGGAAGAAGAAGCTGCTGCAAAAGCAGGCGAAGGGTAAGAAGCGGATGAAGTCTGTTGGTACTGTAGATGTGCCGCAGGAGGCTTTTATGGCTGTGTTGAAGCTCGATCGCGATTCGTAGTTTGTCTGTAGGTGCGATCGTCTTTAAGGGCGATCGCACTTTTGTACAAGTCACCCGGCGGTTGAAACCGCGGCTATACAAACGAAGTCCGCCGGACGCCGACTAAGAGATTGGGATAACATTAGAGTCGAGTTTGTTTGGTAATTAACTGTAGTTTAGACTAACCAAAGATGAGAACGGTGGCAAAAGAAGAACTAGAGCCACCGCGCTGGGAGAGAATGAGGGTGAAAAAGAAAACCTATCCACTCCTTAAATGAACAGTGAACGATT
>NZ_JAHRFA010000153.1:0-7194 GCF_020883045.1 Microcoleus sp. CAWBG58
AGCACGTCAATCCACTGCTATTGGTCGCCAAGACTTGAGAAAACGTACTACTGTTGAACACTCTTTGGCTCATATTGGTCATTGGCAGGGGAATCGTGCTCGGTATATCGGGCAGCGGAAAAATCTTTTCGATCTACGGCGAGTCGCTGTCGTCCATAATCTTCATGTCATTGCTCGAATGGATAAGGTTCTGCCAATTAAACCGGGCGTAGAGTCTAACTCATTGACCGGGTAATTCCATATATCTGTTTTCTTGTCAACTCTTAATACTGTACCGACGCCCTAGGCAGTACATAGGGTGTAGTAATTTTTGGCTATTACTCCAATCAATTAAATCTTGATTGTTTTGAAAAAATGCTCCCGAATAAACATTGTCTAAACACACGGCTTTATAGTCTTTCCAGTAACAGCTCTCGCCCTTGGTTTCGTTGCGTAGTCTGACTTTACCGCCATCCAATGTAATTTCTTTGACTCCTTGTTTAGCGCTCTTTAATCACTCTAAGAAAGGAAAAATCTGACCATAATTTGATAATGCTAATCTGGCATGGCTTTGTGGAACGATTTTCTAACACCTTGCTGGCTTTGGGAGCATTTGGCAAGAGATCCTTTGCTGTCGTGTCTTCGAGAATTTACTCTCATGAAAGTGACAAAAGAGCGTTAGATGTAGGTAATTCAAATTCTTGTCTTTTAACTAATCTTTGTAATGTACTGTGAGAAATTTTGATTCCCGTAAATTTTTCCAAATCTTTTTCTGCCATTTGATAAGATTCGTTGGCACTGATTAAAAGACAGCAATTTTCCATCACTGGACTAAATTGACTGTAAGCTTTTAAACCAAAATATTTTGCCTGATTATCTGTAATATCGAGAGAGCCGATTATTGATTTTATTTTTCGGGGCTTTCCTGTTTGAATTCCTGATACTGCTGAAAAAAAAGCTACCTAGTTCTGGACCAACTTCTTCTAACATTTTCTGACGGACTGATTTTTCTATACTTTCAAAACTTTTTAACTCGGTTGGATCTGTATTTCTGTAAAGAATTTCTGCTACCGCGTTTAAGTGGCTTTTTAGCTTTTGTTGGTCTGATGGTGTCATTTTATTTGCCTCATCTTTATTTGAGGATTTTACTAGCTTTTTCATTTTAACTCTTTTTTGACACCTTCGCCAAAGTGAGATGCACCCTTTGTGATGCTCCGACGACTATTTTATCATACCAAGGTTCAGCAACGCCGGTTTCTGAATCTGAAATTATTGAACCGCGAAGACGCTAACGACGCGAAGGAAGAGAGAAGAAGAAGACATAGCAAACAAATACTGGCAGGGGCGGGTTTAGCGAAGAATCTATGAAATAAACCAGTTGAGCGAGGCAAAGCCCGCCCTCTTGTGCTGATACAATTATAGGCTGGCAAGAATTTCTCACCTTAGTAGATGGACGTAATACCAATTTAATGGGTCGTTGCACATATCTCGATCCCCCTAAATCCCCCGAATAGTCGGGGGACTTTGAGAAGAATCTTGTCCCCCCCCTTATCAACTACCGTGTACACACAACTTGCCAAAACCTGGCTGTGTCTGACACAACCCTTAGTCGGCAAGGTTTTTAGACAATCGAGATCGTTATCAATAGTTTTAAATTATTGATAATGGGTGACGGGAAATCAAGGATTAAAAAAATAAATTTCCGTTTTTTTTGGGTCAATTGATTTCCAACTCGACTTGTGTGTACACCGTAGCCCTTATCAAGGGGGGTTAGGGGGGATCCGAATTCGAGAGCAGCCTCATAAAAAATTGGTATAAAGTATCAGTCTCAACTAAAAGCTGAATCTGATTGAAAATTTGTTTGAGCTTAAGTTAACACTGATTGAGCTAAATAAACGCCAAAAATATATCTGGCGGACAAGCAATATACCTTCACCTACTTTGTACAAAGAATTTCCCATCACCACCAATCTCAAATCAAAACTCCTAAATTGATATGACTCAAAACTACCGCATCACTCTTTTACCGGGAGACGGCATCGGCCCTGAAATTATCGCTGTAGCGGTAGATGTCCTGAAACTTGTCGGCAAACAATTGGACATCGGCTTTGAATTTCAAGAAGCATTAATGGGCGGCGCTGCTATTGACGCCACAGGCAATCCGCTACCGGAAGAAACTTTGGAAAAGTGCCGCAACAGCGATGCGATATTATTAGCAGCTATCGGCGGTTACAAGTGGGACAATTTGCCCCGCGAACAGCGTCCGGAAACTGGATTGTTAGGACTGCGCGCCGGATTGGGATTGTTTGCAAATTTGCGTCCTGCGACTATTTTACCGCAGTTGGTTGATGCTTCTTCTTTAAAAAAAGAAGTTGTCGAAGGTGTGGATATTATGGTGATCCGCGAACTGACTGGCGGCATTTATTTCGGCAAACCGAAAGGCATTTTTGAGACAGAAACCGGGGAAAAACGCGGTGTGAATACGATGGCTTACACCGAGTCAGAAATTGACCGCATCGGCCGCGTGGCTTTTGAGACCGCCCGGAAGCGCGGAAAAAGGCTGTGTTCGGTTGACAAGGCGAATGTTTTGGATGTTTCGCAACTGTGGCGCGATCGTATAATTGCCCTTTCTTCAGAATACCCCGATGTGGAACTTTCTCACCTTTATGTTGACAACGCAGCCATGCAGTTAATTCGCTGGCCGAAACAGTTCGATACAATTGTCACGGGTAACTTATTCGGCGACATTCTTTCGGATGCGGCGGCGATGCTAACTGGTAGCATTGGAATGTTGCCTTCTGCGAGTTTGGGTGCAAGCGGCCCGGGAGTTTTTGAACCAGTACACGGTTCCGCCCCGGATATCGCCGGACAAGATAAAGCTAATCCCATCGCCCAAGTTTTAAGCGCTGCAATGATGTTGCGCTACGCATTAAATCAGCCCGAAGCTGCTGATAAAATTGAGCAAGCGGTTGTGGCAGTTTTGGATCGAGGTTATCGCACTGGTGATATCATGTCGGAAGGTATGAAACTGGTCGGTTGTCGAGCGATGGGCAATGCTTTGATTGAAGTTTTGCAAGGTTAACCAATAATTTCATAAACCCGCCCCCGCCCAACAAGCAATACAAAAGATTGTAGATACTGTCTTGAGCTGTCAAGGGGTAGCAAGTAAATAATTGGGGTCGAAAGGCTTTTGGGACTTTAAAATACCAAAAGCCAAATGCACCAATTTCCGCATCAAAGCACCAATCACCTGCATTTTGACCTTGCCACGACCCAATAATCGGTCACTCATCGCCTTGAGTAACGGATTGTGACGCATCAAAACTACCGCAGGCAAATACAATGCCTTTCGCAGTCGGACATTGCCGGTACAAGACAAACGAGTTTTGCCTTTAACCGAAGTTCCAGAACTGCGTTCACAAGGTGTTAAACCTGCATAAGCCGCTAATTGACGGGCATTGTTGTAATCGGAAACATCACGAATTTCAGCTAACAATACGGATGCTGTTTGTTCACCAATTCCGGGAATTGAGGTCAAGAGATCGCGCTGTTGCTTTAAATCTGGATGTTGGTCAAAATGGTCGCTAATCAGTTTTTTAATCAGTTTTTGTTGCTCTTTTAGGTACTCCAAATGTGCCAGGGTAAGACCATTGGTGACAAGTTAAGACTGCAAGTCTTTTGTCAAGAGGCTTTTTGAGAATTGTTAAAAAAGAATTGGTCAGACCCTCGTTGAAGCTCCGGGAAAGAAGCCACAATTAGCTTTGTGTTTGGTTTTCGTTTCTGTTTCACAATACCTAAATCTCGATTTTTGGGGTCAGCAAAATACTTAATTGGGTCTGTTGCCTTACCTTTTTGATGAGCCATAGTAAAATGATAAAGACCCCGATAAATCATTTCTAATGAAATCTCATCAAAGGGCATAGAAAGTTCATCCGCTACAGCATCACCTAAATCTACCAAAACAGCATAAAATAACCACGTTGACCAAATTTGTAATTTAATTCCATTGATTGAGCCAGCCCACAAATAACTTAAACCCAAGAGTCTTTTTACTGTATTAAAAGCCTCTTCTATTCGCCAACGACGCCGATATAAATCCGCAACTACATAAGGTGGCAAAACCTGAGGATCTAGGACACTTGTTAAATAAGAATGCCAGGTTTTTCCTGACCTAACTTCAATTAAACGTAATGTGATAAACGGAGTCTTTTTTGTGCCAGAGCCCAGGCGTATCTTCCGGTCTCGCAGTCCATAACTATCTGTAAATACCTGTTCTATTTGAATCGCTGCTCCTTTCTTTATTCTGGTAATAAATTCAACCTTCTTTTCGATCAATTTATGCCAAAAATTAAAATGATAAAATCCTCTATCCAGTAATAGCAAAGTGTTTTCTGTAACTAAATTCAGGATATCTTCTTCCGCCAAGAGTATCATTCGCTTTGGGGTTTTCTTCAAACCAAATCTCAACAGGTAATCTGGTTATTAAATCCATGACTGTAATTATTTTTCCGGCTAACTGTCCTTTGGGAACTGATTCTAAGCTTTCTAGTTTTCTAAATAGAGCCTCCAATATTGAGCCATCTATTATCCAAATTTTCTCGAATTTTGATAAGGTAAATTGAATACTTTCTGGCAATGGACGTTGATTTCTACTATGCCAAGCTGTCCTGAGACTTGGCAATAAATCTTTAAATACTTTTTCAAATAACTCCGCAGGAAATGTCAAAAATTGTTGTGATACCGCTTGTTGACTAACTTTTATGGGATTACACCATAGAAAACCGTCTCTGGCTAAGATTCTTGTGAGTTCTCTCACCCCTGCTACGTCTCGCCACAGTAACGTTAATACCGCAGCCATCATCAACGGTAAATTCAATATCCGCTCTCGGAGTCCTAATTTTCGGTAGTAATTTTCTTGATTTGTAATTGCCGGTGTCAGCAATCTTTCCAGTTGCTCTGCAATTACTTCATCTTCCACCATTGGTCTGTGTGTTTTTTTCCCGTGGTCTCGATTGGTTTTTCGGCTGCTGGTCATGGCTGCTCACAATCTCTCTATTACTTGTCTGTCATAAGTTTCCCACGATCTCAGACCCATGCAAATACTACCCTTGACAATTTCCCTTTTTCCTTAACTTGTCACCAATGGGGTAAGACCAGCAACAGTTGGCGTAGCTGTTTCCAAGGCACTGTTCTCTTAAGGCGTGAGTGCTAGGATATTTGTGCAACATAGAGTACAAGCTTATGAAGTGTATCCATTGCGAGAGTGAAAGCATCGTCAAAAACGGGACGAAAAAGCTCAAGACAAATCAGGTGGTGCAGTCCTACCTGTGTAATAGCTGCCATCGACGATTCAACGAGCGCAGTGGCACGCCGATGGCCAGGTTGCGGACGCCGTTAGAGACAGTATCAATGGCGCTGAAGGTGAGGGGAGAGGGACTAGGAGTCAGAGCAACCGGAAGAGTGGTGGGGAAATCGGCGAGTCGGATCATAGCCTGGGAAGAGCGACTCTCGCAGCAGATAGCCCAATGGTCGCCTAAAGCGCCAGAGGGCGGATACGTCACGATAGAGGGAGACGAACTGTACACTCGCGTGGGCGAGAACCTTCCCCCCCGAAGCCTCTGAAGGCTGGACAATCAGCTTTGTGGAGCGCGACTCTCGCCCCAAGGTGGAGGCCAGAGCCGGACTCAAAAATGCCTCCCTGTTTGAGAAAGGCGTGCAGAGCGCCTGGGCCTGGGCCGAGCCCAGCTTGTGGATTCGCTGGTTTACCGATGGCGAACGCCGCTATGCTAAAGAACTGTGGAAAATAGCCACTGTCTTTCTGCCTCCCTCGATGACGACCCAGGCTTACCCTTATCGCAAGGTCTGGCGCGAAGGACTCGAAGTGGCCATCAAAATTAAAGGCTCACAGGGCCATCCTCGACTGGAATGGGTCAAGATCGAACATCCCTTCACGCCCATCAGCCCGAAGCCTGACGTCCATGCCAATCACGCCCGAAGCCTTCAACAGTGCTCTCAGACGCCGAGCGACGGCCTATCGACGACGACAAAATCATTATGCTAAGGTTCTTCATGGCTTGCAGCGCTAATTAAATGTCCAGCGCTTGCTGCATAACTGGACTCGCCCCCATGACTCTCTCCCCAAGTCTACGACCCCTTCCATGGCGATGGGTTAACAACTGTTGACAATTTACCTAGATTTACCTAGGATTTATTGGTTAAATTCTGGGTAAATCCATGATAAATTGATTAATATTGGCGAGTTAGCAGAGTAAAAAACCAGAAAGACAATAGCTTGTGGATTCTGTGCAAAGCGATTACCATAGGAAGATCTAACCACATTGACCCGGAGAATCAATGGCTACCATAACTTATTGCAAAGGCTTGCCCACACCAGTCTCTGAACTCAATGAGTTAGGGTTTACAACTTTCGAGATGTTCTTAGAAGCTTACGCCCCGATTTTTCGGGCTGCAAGCATTGAAACAGTTAACCACTTACTTTCAGGCCCAGAGTTCAAAAAATCCGATTGGAATACGCACTTACAGCAAACCTACGGCATTAACAAGCGGCACGCAAATGGTGTAATCAGTTCCGCCAAGGGTCATGTAGACGGTGCAAAAGAACATAGAATGTTACACCTAAAAACTCTTGAAGGAAAGATTAAATCTATCAGTGCGTGGCTCAAGAAAGCAGAGCGCAAGCTAGCATTAGCTCGTAAGTTTTATACCAATAAAAAATGGCAAAATTCAAAAATAGGTTGTAATTTTCCCATAGCTTGTTCACTACAATATAAATCCACAAACTGGCAGAATTTACGCTTTCAAATTCATAATAAAAAGCGTAGACTAACTTTGCTAGTTAATAGAGTCGAACACTTAAAACTCAAGCCAATTAAAGTCTTCATCCCTCACAGCGATATTTTTGTCGTCGGTTCCAAGGATGAGTCTTTTGGTAATCAAGTCTGTCAGTGGAATGAAAATCAAATAACTTTTAGAGTTCCAAAATGCTTAGAGTCGCGATTTGGAAAAACCGTGTCCTCTGTTATTGGTGATTTTAGTCGTAACATAAACAGACTAGCAGAATGCGGTGCTAAGACTTGGCATTTCTATCGCAAGAACAGAAGGTGGGTAACAGCCGTGCAGTTTACTCCAAATTCTGTAAAGCAGGTTTCCAGAGAAAGGATGTATGGTTGTATTGGCATCGATATGAATCCTGGT
>NZ_JAHRFA010000154.1:0-7163 GCF_020883045.1 Microcoleus sp. CAWBG58
AATCGTTCACTGTTCATTTAAGGAGTGGATAGGTTTTCTTTTTCACCCTCATTCTCTCCCAGCGCGGTGGCTCTAGTTCTTCTTTTGCCACCGTTCTCATCTTTGGTTAGTCTAAACTACAGTTTTTGAATGTTGGCGATTAACTCGCCAACGATATCTTGTCATATGCGGCGGCAATTGATGAATTCTCACTCGTTAAAACCGAATGCAAGCTTTGAGACGGGGGTTTAAACCTCCGCCTCTTTTCGGGCAAGCATAGTTAACCTAACGGCTCGGAGAGCGACTTGGTGGCTCGGTTTCCGGTGGCTCGGGAGCCGGAGACGTTGACTCAGCAGCCCCAGGATTCAGCGATTCCTCCCAAATTTTGATTTGCGATTGCGCTTGCTCAAAAGCCCGAGATCCTGAGGGAATTTTCTTTAAAGTCGCGATCGCCCCAGCCAGATCCGACGACGATTGTTCCACACCCATCGCCAAAATCCGCTGGCTCCACTCCTCAATCGCCTCGCTCGCTTGCCAGCGGAGCGAACTCGTATCCGGTACCTGAAGCGCCAGCGTAATTGCTGCTTGCAAGGAGTCAGCAGTTCCCGCTTGGGCGGCCTGACGGGCGCTCTGCAAGCCTTGCTCGCCCTGCAATTGAGCTTCCCAAGTCCGAATGTTCGATCGAGCTTCCTCATATAGCACCCGTCCCGATCGAATCCGGCGGGCTATATCAATGGCCTCGGCTAAATTGCCCCTAGCCGCTAGTTGCTGAGCTCTCTCCAAAAATGGCTGATCTTGAAGCCGCTGTCTTCTCTCGATCCAAGCTTGAATTTTGGTTTGAGCTTCCCCGTACAGCGCCCTTCCTTGGCCGATCCGAGAAGCTTGAGCTACGGCTGCTTCCAGGGAATTTGGATCGCCGGTAGTCGCTAAATCGTTAGCTCTTTGCAGGTACGGACTGTCTTCTAGCAGTTCGATTTGACGGCTCAAGCGATCGATTTGAGTCCGAGCTTCCTTAGAGCGGGGATTTGATTCCGGGACTGTTTGCAATTGGGCGATCGCAGCCCTCAAGTCCTTGACCCCTCCCGGCGCTGCCAGCCTGCTTGCCAAATCCAAAATTTTCACATCAGCCATTTCTTGCTGCCAGCGGGCGACTAAATCTTGAGCTTGTTTGTACAAAGGGCGGCCGTCTTTCAACTTTTGAGCCAGATCGATCGCCTTAGACAAACCATCAACAGAACCCGTCAAAGCCTGAGCCGTAGCCTGAGCCAACTCGTTAAAATCCTGTACTTGTTCCTTTAAATTTGCAGTTTCTGGAATCTTGTTAGCGATCGAGATCGCCTGCTGCCAATCGCCTGTCTGCAAGCGTTTTTGGGCGATCGCCATCACTTTCTTGCTAAATTCCGCGATCAACTTATTGGCAGCTTGATACAAATAACTTTTTTGATCGATGCCCTGAGCCAGCTTAATCCCTGTCACCAGATTGTCGAGCCCTCCCTCCGAGGCTGTATTCCTGGCTTTTACCAACTTATTGCCCTCAGCCTTGGTCGCCTGAATTACCTTAGTGAGTTCCTCATACTTCGTCGATTCCCAGAAAGTATTTCCCGTATCCAACAGCAGAGTAGCTTGGCGGAAAGCCAGCCCCCACTCTTCCTGACGCAAGTGGTCTTCTGCCGTGCGGTAAAGTTTCTCTGCATCGCTCCATATTGACTGCCACTTTTCAATCTGCTGTTGCACCGTCGTATAAGCAGGAACGTCTTGGGGAATCTTGCGGGCGATCGCGATCGCCTCCTCCAGCTTTCCTTCTTGGAAACTAGAATTTCCTAACCTGAGAATATCCTGCGACCAGCGATCGATCTGACCGTTAATTCTCGGCCGCAGCGGGTGGTCTTGTGGCAAAGCATTCACTAATTCGATCGCGCGCAGCAAATCATCCGCTGTCCGTTTGCTGGCTGCTTCTTGAGCGCAAAAAAAGCGATCGTTAGCAGAAGCCGTCGGCCAAAAAATCTTCGAGCAATTCGACTGTGAGGTTAGGTTTAGCAAAGACGAAATTGCCACAAACCCCATACCCACCGACATCAGCAAACTCACCGCCAGCCAAAACTGCCATTTCTTCGACCAGAAGCGCCACAGCCGATAGGGGTCACGTGGCGGTTGCGAGTTTTCTCCAGACTCTTTCGGCTGCTGTTCCAGATGCCCTCCCGGCAGTTTTCCTGAAGTAACCAAATCTCGGATCTCTTTAAGTCGCTCAGCGCGATTTTTCCTGGCTGGAATTGGCACTAGCGAGGAAGTATCCTTTTTTGACTCCAAGGATTCTGATGCAGACCAACGGCCTGGTGTTTTGCGATCTTGACTCATAAATCTCCGCTCACCACAAACAGCAACCAGCCGGTCTTAGTTATTGCAAAACTGCGATCGCTGATATCTACTGCTCTATAGAATGTATCCATCACTTTGACATATCTCCCGCAGGCGGAACACTGCAAGAGCCGTAGCTTGCGGGGCGGGACGCCATCGCCCACAACGCCCCAAACAAAATTTCACGATAAGGTAATAGATAATGCGTAATCGACAATTGTTGACAACTCCCCAGGGCTAAAGCCACGTGGATTCTTGGTTCATTGGGACTACTCATGTAGCTTGCCCTCCCCAAAATTCACTGCGATGTGCCCCACCGCTGCATATCCACGTTGCAAAACGACTTGTGCCGCTGCAACATCTCGATTTGTCTGATAGCCGCACTCGGAGCATTGATGCACCCGTTCGGACAGTTCTTTCCTGCCCGTATGAGTTTGACACCTGGGACAGGTTTGGCTGGTGCCACTGGCATTAACCTTAGCGAAATACCTGTCGCGCTTAAAGCAAACATGGCTTAAGATGCTGAGAAACTGACCAAACCCAGCATCAAGCGTGTGTTTGCATAGCATCCCTGCTGACATTGCTTTAAGATTTAAATCTTCAGCAAATACCGATTGCCCTTGGTCGCATAAATGGTGAGCGGTTTTGAAATGAAAGTCTTTCCGACTATTCGAGATGTACTCGTGGTATTTGGCTATTTGATGTTGGAGTTGACTATATTTTCTCGACCTTTTTTTCTTACGCTTGAGTTGACGTTGCAGCGATTTCAGCTTGCTTTGCCCATCCACAAAAAATCGAGGTCTATCGATTAACTCCCCATCGGAAGTTGCCAAAAAGTGTTCCAACCCTAAATCAATCCCAATTCCATGTCCCGATAGCAATGCTTGAGGAACTTCAACATCACATTGCAAAGTGAGCATGGCATAGTAACCAGATGCTCGCTTCACAACACGAATTTGCTTAACTTCAAACCCCTCTGGAATCGGGCGCGATAGATGTATCTTGACGCGGCCAATCTTAGGCAAATTCACCCAGTCTGCACCCTCAAAACGCTGAACTGATTCTAGGTTTAATTGGGGAAACACAAATGAGCGCATCCGCTGTTTAAATCTAGGAAACCCGTGCCCCCGATCCCACATCGCCACAAACGCTGCCTCTAATTGGCGCAACACCTGTTGCAAGACATGGGTATGAGGTAGCTTCAGTTCAGGAATCAACTGCTTTGCCTGTCCGAGAGTTTTGCACTGACGCGCAAAGGTTGGACGGGGTGCATCAGCGGGGATCGTGTATTCCTGCCGGATGCTGCATGAGTTGACATCACACTTACGGGAGTTCACCCAATCCTTCCGTTCTCGCAATGCAAAGTTGTAGACCTTGCGGCAGATAGTCAGCCACTGGTCGATGGTTTCGCGTTGTGCGTCGGTGGGAATGAGTTTGTATTCGTAGGTGAGATTCAACATTCGACCATTCTACAACCAGCCTTAATAAATAATATTCCGTTTATTCAAATTCCTCGACGTAGAGTTCTAGGCGACTGAAGTCGCCTCCGGCCTATCCCCAAGTCGGTCGCCAGGGGCTTGCTCCTGGTTTTTCGGTCAGTACCAACTCGCACTCAATAGAGCCAATTACACATTATGGTCTCAAGAACCGGAATTCGATCGCAAATCCCCGATCAGTTCGGCAAGTTCGTCGCTGTTAGCTTTGTAAACCTCATTGCAGAAATGGCAAGTAGCCTCAGCCCCGCCATCTTTTTCGATCATGTCTTGGAGTTCGGCTTCGCCCAACATTTTCAGAGCTCCCAAAACTCGATCGAACGAACAGCCGCAGTGAAAGCGCACCATCTGAGTTTCCGGGAAAATTTCCAGGCCCATATCACCCAGTAACTCTTCCAGAATCTGGTGCAGAGTTTTGCCCGATTGTAGCAACGGCGTAAAGCCCGACAGTGCAGCCACCCTAGATTCTAGAGTTTGCACGAGTTCTTCATCCGTCGCCGCCTTCGGCATCACCTGCAACAGCACGCCCCCAGAAGCTTGCACCCCCGCCGCCCCCACAAACACCCCCAAAACCAGAGCCGAAGGCGTCTGTTCTGAGGTTGCCAAATAGTTAGTCAGATCGTCCCCAATTTCGCCGGAAACCAATTCTACCGTACTTGAGTAAGGAAAGCCGTATCCAGCGTCGCGCACCACATACAAATAGCCATCACCGATGGCGCCGCCGACATCAAGTTTGCCTTTAGCATTGGGCGGCAATTCCACTGAGGGATTGCTGACATAACCTCGAACCGTGCCATCAAGTCCCGCATCAATCAGCAGTCCACCGAGGGGCCCATCTCCTTTGATGCGAATGTTGACTCTCGATTCAGGCCGCTTCATGCTGGAAGCGAGTAACAGCCCTGCTGACATCGTGCGTCCGAGGGCAGCTGTAGCGACGTAGGAGAGCTTGTGCCGCCCTCTTGCTTCTTCTGTCAGACGGGTGGTAATGACGGCTACAGCGCGAATTCCACCATCTGCTGCTGTAGCGCGAATTAATTGATCGGCCATGAAAAACCTGACTTGTCTTTTGATACTGCTGAAACTATTTTAGAAGGTTGTCGAGAAAGATAGCAGCAGTTGAGTTGGTGGATATGGGCGATCGAGCTTCACGACTCCTCAGGGCGCGGGGGCTGCGACGCAAGCCAGTTTTATTGCGATCGTACAAAAAAGTACGTAGTTGGGATGCGAGCCCTCTCGATCTAGGGATTGCTGAACAAGTAAAGTTTGGCTCAAAAAGCGAAGCGATCGCCGATTCTAGGAAGCAAGCAAGTTAAGTTTTTGTTTAAATTCGCGATCGAGAACATCAGCTTTGACAATCACCGCTAACTCACCAGTGGTTATTGATGAAAATTGACACATAATAAAAAGCCACAATAACCTTTTCAATCCTGCAACAAATTAGCTCTAAATTCAGTTTGTAATGGATTCAGATTTAAATCATGTTTAAAATTCAAGCTATTTAATATTTAAATTACAATACTTCGGACAGTTTTTTAACGACTCTGTAAGCGTTACAGCGTAAGCCCTGGCATTTTTAATGTTTTTTTGAAACGAGCGGGCTAGACTCAAACATTGAAAAAATACTCATCCCTATAGCCATCAAGGGTTTGAGATACTCGATTAGATCTAAAAATGTCCGAAGTATTGTAAATTACATATTCCAACGATACTCCGAGCAATGTCACGCTCATGGCTTGAGTAATTGTTGATACAGAATTTGAATGTGGACAAAGCTTATACTCCCGCTAACCTAACGATCACCTAACCTTTACCTGGATCGGTTAGAGTGAGATCGCTAGCTCTCACACTAATGTTTTTTAGCTGGAAATAACGGATATGCCACCAACATCGAAAGCACTTTTAGCGGAAGTCCAGCATAACACAGGAGCAACTCGAAACTTGCATTTTTATGCAAAGGGCGAAACCATTCCTTTAATGTCCCAAGGCCTTTGGCGCGTCTGTCAAGGTTTAGCACAACTGAGTACCCTTTATCCCACCGGGGAAGAAGGACTTTTGGGTTGGGTGGGGCCTTCGATGTGTTTCGGTTTGTGGTTGACTTCCTTGCAGACTTACCGAGCTACGGCAACATCAGACGTTTATTTGATGTGGTATTCTATGGTGGAAATTGAAGCTTCTCCTCAATTGGCTCACGAGTTGTTGCCTCAAATGGTGCGGCGGCTGCGGCAAATGGAGTCAATTTTGGCGATCGCCGGACAGCGCCGAGTAGAAGACCGTTTGTATCAACTTCTGCTATTATTGCAACAGGACTTCGGTCAGCCTGTGGTTGAAGGAACTCGTTTGAGCATCCGTTTGACGCATCAAGATATTGCTAATACTATTTGCACGACGCGGGTAACGGTAACCCGAATGCTGGGAAAATTGCAGCAGCAAGGGTTAATTAATCGAGATGGCGATCGGCATTTAATACTTAATAAAGGTGTCTTTGCGTCCACCTCCGAATTGTTTGGCTGCAACCCTCAAGCAGTCTAGCACCGACATCTATCTATTCGCATCTACACTCTACATAAAGTCTTCGAGTATTGGCTATCAAATCCCACTCCATGAGAATTGTTGGTCTCGATATTTCTCGCGCTATCTACAGCCATACCTTTGCAGTCACAAAAGATATAATTAAACGGTGCGTCTACTTAAAAAACAAACCCATGGGTGACAACTCCTACACCAACTGAATACAGTATGATGTAGGCTTCTGGGCGACTCCCGGTATCCCGTCGGACATTAACTGAGCTTTAAAGACGAATTGCCCTATCGCCTTGTTTTTAATATTGATAGCTGCGTTGTGGTCGCGGTCGAGACTGCACCCACACTTGATGCAGTCGTGCCAACGAATATGCAACTTCTTTGGTACTTTCTCTCCACAATTGGAACAATCTTGTGAGGTGTTATAAGCGCTTACTGGGACAACCAACTTTCCCAGCATTTTCGGCTTTGTTTGTCAGTATTGACAGGAAGTTTGACCACCCAGCATCCAACACAGATTTAGCCAATCTTGTACGAGCTAGACCCTTTACATTCAAGTCTTCAACTGCAATAACATCGTATTTACTCAACAATTTTACCGCAGTCTTAAAGTGAAAATCTTTGCGTTTATCTGCAACTTTTTTGTGTTGCTTACCCAGTTGCTTAACCGCTTTCTGTCTGCGGTTGCTTCCCAGGGCGAACGCATCTAAACTTTATATTAACAGAATATGGTATATTGGAGAAGAATTGTTGAGTAACTACAAAATATTTAATTAGGGTTTACCTGTATGAAACTCAAACCTAAAATCACCATCG
>NZ_JAHRFA010000155.1:0-6778 GCF_020883045.1 Microcoleus sp. CAWBG58
ATTCTGTTGTTCTTCTGAGAGCATATACACTTGGGTTATGGTAATTTATCTGCTTTCTATTATACCATCAACTTGGCAAGGCAATTATTTAAGTATTTATACTCACTGCAAAACTGGGATGCTCCCCATATGAGGTACGCATAGGGCATAGGGCATAGGGCATAGGGCATTGGCATCGCACGCATACCTCACTTTTTTGAGAACCGCTATAATTTTCAGATAATTTTCAGCATCAAGATGGAATGAAGAGCAATTGGAGTCTACAGTCTGTTTGCGAGCGAGACGATCGCACTGCACGCCGAAAAAAAGGATTCCGAGTGCAGTAGCCAAGCAGAGAATTAGGCAATAACAGTGGCTTTCATCGCCAAAATGCGATCGATCGCATCCTCAACAACCTTATCAGGAGTCGAAGCACCCGAAGTCACGCCGACAACAATATTACCTTCAGGCAGCCAATTTTCAGTTACGACCAAATCCCCGCCCAAAGGCTTGTGTTCGATGCGATTTCCCGGTAGAATGCGCTCCGCAGAATCAATGTGATAAGAAGGAAGAGTTTTGTCGATCGCAATTTCCTGCAAGTGAGTAGTATTAGAAGAATTAAAACCCCCAATCACCAACATCAAATCCAACTTTTCCTCAACCAAACTCAACATAGCATCTTGCCGTTCCTGAGTCGCATCGCAGATAGTATTAAAACTCAGAAAATGTTCGTTAAGATTGGACGGCCCAAACTTCCGCATCATCGTCTTTTCAAACAACTTGCCAATATTCTCAGTCTCAGTTTTGAGCATAGTAGTTTGGTTAGCAATCCCGACACTTACCAAATCCACATCCGGGTCAAAACCAGCAGAACAAGCCTTGCTAAACTTAGCAATAAACTCAGCACGATCGCCTCCGTGCAAGATATAATTGCTGACATATTCAGCTTCCTGCAAATTCAGCACAATCAAATACTTATCAGCAAAAGAACTCGTTGCCACAGTTTCTTCGTGCTTGTACTGACCGTGAATAATCGAAGTATAATCCCTTTTTTTGTGTTTTTCAACAGTATTCCAAACCTTAGAAACCCAAGGACAAGTAGTATCAACAATCTTGCAACCCCTATCGTTCAGCAACTGCATTTCTTGCACGCTCGCCCCAAAAGCAGGTAAGATTACCACATCGCCACTATCCACCACAGAAAAATCTTTCTGCCCCTTTTCCACAGCAATAAAACCAACTTCCATATCGCGCAAATGCTGGTTCACAGAGGGATTGTGAATAATCTCATTAGTAATCCAAATCCGTTCCGAGGGGAAGTGCTGGCGAGTCTCGTAAGCAATAGCCACAGCGCGTTCAACTCCCCAGCAAAAGCCAAAAGCCTCAGCCAGCCGGATGGTGAGGGCGCCGCGTTGCAGCCTGTAATTGTTGTCGCGAATTTGCTGGATCAGGCTGCTTTGATAAGCTGTCTCCATTACATCAGCTACCTCAGCTTCGTGTCCGAAACCCTTGCGGTGGTAGTTTTCAGACTGTTGGAGCGATCGTTTAAAAGCTTTAGTATCCATGCGGTACCGAGTTCAAATCTAGGTTAATTACCTTTGATTTTAGAAGGCCTGGGTGCGATCGGGATTATTTGCTTGAGTTGGGAACAGCGGATATGCTGTTTGTATTATCAATGAGAGCTAAGAAGAAATGAACCGCGAAGACGCAAAGGACGCGTTCGGCGAAGCCGTTCCCGTTCCCCGCAGGGGTTCCCGAAGGGTAGGGTAGGAAGAAGAAAGAAGAATGAGACAGTTGGGCGAACAGGTGGAACAGTTGGCTTATAGAACGATTGGCGCCGCGATTGAAGTGCATCGGCTTTTGGGCCCAGGATTTTTAGAATCAGTGTACCAAGAATCCTTAGAAGTTGAATTTGGGATACGGGGAATACCTTGTCACCCCAAAAAGCCAGTAGCAATGACCTACAAAGGTCATCGAGTCGGGGAAGGTCAATTAGACTTTCTGGTTGGCGATATCTTAATTGTCGAACTAAAAGCCGTCGAAAAGCTAGCTCCCATCAACGAAGCCCAAGTTATCTCGTATCTCAAAATGACCAAAAACACCCTAGGCCTGCTCATCAACTTCAACGTTCCCATCCTCAAAGAAGGTATCAAACGAATAATTCTCTCATCTTAACCCTTCTTCCTCTTCTTCCTTCGCGCTCTTTGCGCCTTCGCGGTTCGTAAAAAAAAATTAAAAAAAGCGCCAGCAAAATCCTGACCACAGTCCGAACCAAGAAGGAATTAACCGCGAAGACGCGAAGGACACGAAGGAAGAGAAAGAAGAATGAGAAAGTTGGGTTATAGATTGATTGGGGTCGCGATTGATATCAAACGCATCCTTCTCTCATCTTAACTCTTCTTCCTCCTCTTGCTTCGCGCTCTTCGCGCCTTCGCGGTTCGTTAAAAAAAAAGCGTAGAGACGCAGATAACTGCACTCTACACGATCGAACTTATCGATAAAATCAACCGACCTTTTTCGGCGCAAAAGGAGAACCAGATTCAAAGGAACTGAAACCGCCGGCAAAATCCTCGCCGTAAGCTTCTTCGCCGTGTTGGCTGATATCCAAACCCTGATCTTCAACAGATGACGCCACTCGCAGTTCCATAAACGTCCCAAGAAGTTTGAGGATCGCAAAAGTGCCGACAGCAGCGAACACATAAGTAGCTAGAACGCCGACAAATTGGATTCCGAGTAACCCCGGATTTCCGGCAAACAGCCCGTCATTTCCTGCAGCATTAACGGCTTTAGTCGCAAACACACCAGTCAGCAGTGCGCCTACAGTCCCGCCTACGCCGTGAACCGGGAAGGTATCCAAAGAGTCGTCAAATCCCAGCTTAGCTCGCAAACTAACGGCAAAGAAGCAGCAAACTGAAGTGATCGATCCGATCAAAAGTGCTCCCACTGGCAGCACGAATCCAGCAGCAGGCGTGATGCCGACAAGTCCTGCTAGGAAACCGCTAGCAATTCCCACTGCTGTTGGTTTGCCTCTGAGTACCCATTCGACGATTGTCCAAGTTAAGCCGCCAGCGGCTGCGGAAATCATGGTGGTGACAAAAGCAACGGTTGCTAAAGAACCAGCACCTAGAGCGCTACCGCCGTTAAAACCGCACCAGCCGAACCACAGTATTCCAATGCCCAGGAGTACGTAGGGTACGTTGTGGGGGGTGTGGGGCTTGTTCAAATGGTCTTTGCGGGGCCCGATTACCCAAGCTACGACTACGGCTGATACGCCGGAACTGATGTGGACGACTGTGCCGCCGGCAAAGTCGAGAGATCCGATCGCCTGCAACCAGCCTCTGCCCCAAACCCAGTGGGCTAGAGGAGAGTAGATGAATGTTGACCACAGCAGCACGAACCAGAAGTAGGTTTTAAATGTTACCCGTTCGACGATCGCCCCGGAAATCAAGGCGGGAGTGATGATGGCGAACATCATCTGGTAAACCATGAATACTTGGTGCGGTATTGTGGGTGCGTAGCCGATCGGATCTGGTTTGTCGGCTGCGACGTTGTTCAAGAACATCCAGTCGAAGCCGCCAATGAAGGTTTCAAATCCTTTCCCAAAGCCTTCGGACACGGGGGTGGTAACGTCAAAGGCCAAACTGTAACCCCACAGCGTCCAGGTGACGCCGATCAGTCCCATCATGACTAAGCTCATCATCATGGTGTTGAGGACGTTGCGCGATCGCACCAGCCCTCCGTAGAAAAACGCTAGCCCGGGTGTCATTAGCAACACCAGTGCTGATGAGATCAACATCCAGGCTGTATCGCCACTGTCGATCGGATTTGCCGCCACCGCAGCAGCCGCAGGAGCAGCATCAGTAGCATTTTGAGCTAAAGCATTGTTCATCAGCGGCCAGCTTAACAGCCAAAGTGCTAGGATTCCGATCGTGAAACTTTTTTTGATCACGTTACTTTCACCTTCTCTCAAATATAATTAGCAATTTTCTGGAAGACCAAGCCGATTTTAGATGCGAGGATTTTAGATGCAATAGTTAATTTCGTTTTAAGTCCCTGTTGTAGCGGAACAAATCTTTAATAGATAATTCCCCAATCCTCAAGCCTCGGACTTGATATAGCCGGACTCATCTAAATTCGTCAAGTATCAATCCAATACTTTCCGCCTTTTGGATTCCACCATTTGTAACAACTGTTATTCTGTATCGTATTATACTAAATACCAAACATCATATTTCCTTAATCTATCCAAAGGTACTTGACATCACCCGTGGGAGCAGAGTAGTGCGAGGAGAGTTGGGGGAGAGGGTTCAACAGTTGACAGTTGACAGTTGACAGTTGACAGCGTTAATCAGTTGACAGTTGACAGTTAACAGCGTTAATCAGTTGACAGTTGACAGTTGACAGCGTTAATCAGTTGACAGTTGACAGTTGGGGTTCAACAGTTGACAGCATTAATTCAGTTGACAGTTGACAGTTGGGGGAGAGGGAGAGAGGGGGAGAGGGGGAGATTTAGGTTTTTTGGTAAAAGGCCGATCGCGTCAAGGTTAGAGAATTTTGCAAGGCAAAATTCTCTAACCTTTGCACTGTCTGGATTTGCGGGTTTTTAGGGAACTATACCTGTCGTATAAATTTAGGTTTCAGCGTCAGGTGATGTTGACAGTTAACTGTTTGCTGACAACTGACAACTAACTAATTTTTCAACTGCATTTGACTGAACATTTGCAAGGCCGATCGCCAAACCAGATAACCTCGCTCGTTAAGGTGTAAGCCGTCTGTACTGAGTTGGGTTGGTAAATTGCCGTCAGCATCCGCAAACAGTGGTTGCAAATCCAGATAGGAAGCATTTTCGGAACTAGCAATTTCTTTCAGTCGCCGATTGATTGCGCGAATCCGACTGTTGGGAATCGCTAATAGTCGATCGCGATTTTCCCAGGTAGACTGTTCCCCGCTGTGGGGCAAAATCGACTGCACCACCACTTGTGCTTTCGGGTGCGCCCACCGCAGATCGCGGATAATCTGTCGCTGGTTGTTCAAAATCCCTTCGTCGCTGGCCCCCCGCAATAAATCGTTAATCCCGATCATCACAAACACCGTATCGGGCAGAGTTCGATCGAACAACTGCAATCGCTTCAGCAAACCTACGGAAGTCTCCCCCGAAATCCCTTGATTCAGCCAAATGCGATCGGGCGGTAAGAGCTTCGTGGGAAACCACATACTCAAAGAATCCCCAGCCAAAACACTCAGTTTTGGGGGACGATTTGTGGCAGCGGCCTCAGCTTCGCGGCCCAACTGCGTCACCCACTGCTGGTAAGACCATTTGTGTCGGGGGCCTGCGGGGGGCAAGTCTGCCACTGCCTTTGCAGAGTTTGTCGCCGTCGGAGAGCGAATTAGTTCTTCCGTGCTTTCTGGCGTTAGTGCAGCGCTAGCAGGGAAGCTTTCAGTCAAGTTGTTTCCCCTACCGATTAGTTGAGCGACTGTGACGATTAGTACCGCGTTGGTGAGCAAAGATAGCAAAGCCCAAACCGGAACCGTTTTCGATCGGCTAACTTCCATCCCCAAGAGGGATTTATGAGTTCTACTTCTGCTAACTACTCCAAACTTCTCCATAAACTCAAGCGATTTGCAGGCACCATACTGAAATAATTGGCACTGATTGCTGCATCAAATTTTACCGTTCAATTTTCGCCTCGATTCTTTTAAGAATCAAGCACTGTGCTGTGTTGGGCGTGACGGCGATGCAGAACTTTGCTTTTTGGCACTACTGTACCACAAAAAATCTGACTGCCAAGCTTTCTGGTTCAGAAATCAGGCGATTTTATATTTTATATTTAAGATTTTAAATTCGGGAATGATTTACCTTTATGTCGAAAGAAGGATCGCACCATACCGATAGGTCGGTGTTGAGATGAATTTCGACCAACAAACAAACGTGCGCCAGCACACCTTATGGTAAAATAATCCCATAAGGTATTTTGGATGTTGGTCTTGTTTGTACTCGAAGCCAAGCTCAGAGGTTCTACAAAACAGTTTGCAGTCATCGACGAGATGATTCGCACTGCTGGTTTTGTCAGAAATAGTTGTATTCGCCACTGGATGGATAATCGCGGTGTCGGACAATACGACTTGTCTGCCCTTTGTGCGGTTTTGGCTCGAGAATACGAATGGGCTAAAAAGCTTAATTCTCAAGCCCGTCAAGCGTCTGCCGAACGAGCTTGGCAATCGATTAAGCGTTTTTATGACAACTGCCAAAATCCAGCTATCAAGAAAAAAGGTTATCCCAGATTCAAGAAATCGCGCTCTGTTGAGTACAAAACCACTGGCTACAAGCTCTCGCAAGATAGACAATCTATCACTTTTACTGATGGGTTTAAAGCTGGTAGTTTTCGCATGATTGGAGCAAACGATCTGAACTATTATCAATTTGAACAAATTAAAAGAGTTCGAGTTGTGCGTAGAGCAGACGGGTGTTATGCTCAATTTTGTGTTGCTATTAACCGAGTTGAAGAAGTTCAACCAACCGAGCAAATAATCGCTCTTGATGTTGGCTTGATGCACTTCTATACCGACAATCGAGGTAACAAGGTTGAAAATCCTCGTCATTTGAGAAAGTCGGAAAAAGCTCTTAAACGTCTGCAAAGACGAGTAAGTCGCAAGGTCAAAGGCTCTTCTAAGGTAATTGCTCAACTAGGGGAAAAAAGGGAGCCATCAATAGAGAGAGCTTGTTGAATAGATTGATAAGCAGTTAAACCCTGACGCTTGCCAGTATTGACAACTGAACGAACAGCAGCAAACAAATCTC
>NZ_JAHRFA010000156.1:0-6758 GCF_020883045.1 Microcoleus sp. CAWBG58
CTGTAACACGAACAACTTTTTGCCTCAACATAAATTTGACCCCAATAGTATAAACATAGCATACCATCAAGAGATTTGTAAAGGTTTTACCACAAATGTTGAGTTATTTTGCTTGCTGCTCGCTACTCCTAAAAGTCCGGTACTAAATTATTACTGGGGATTCAATTTAACGTCATTTTATGAATGCAGGCAGAGGGTATAATTTTTGACTGCAATATAGTAGGAGTATCAGATACTTCAGTTCTGCCTTCGGACAACTACTTATCTGACTAAGGAGGCGAAAGTCGTTTTAAGGTTAAACGGTGATGTGTTATCGTTTTGTGCAAGCTTGACCATCGAATCCAACCCTGGTTCGCCGAGGCGGAGGTAAGCGGACTAAGCGAAAGTCGCTCTACCGAGATGCTAAAGCACCGGAAGGTCGGTTGGCTACCAAAACAGCAGCAGCGATGGTAGCATGAGCTGCATACCGTTTCTTTCCAACGTTGAAGCATCAAGCATCTAAACGTGGATGTATTGTAGTAGACGTAATGGAAGAATATAGATCTAAAAGCTGTTGAAAGTGTGGACAGAGCCACACAAAATTACCAGGTAACAAACAATTTGTTGCCCCTGAATGCGGTCACGCAATTGGTCGTGACATAAATGGCGCCTTTAACAAAATGTTAAAGGCTTTGAGAGATACCTCCGCGTAGTCGTGAGATTGCATCTTACCACATCGCGCCATACAAAGTAGAGGCTGATTGCCATCCTCTACTGGGTTAAATGTATCTGTCCACTATATATATAGGGCATATGGGATGAAACATCACGCTTGTATTGCAATAGGCATCAATCAATATCAGTTACTCCAGCCTTTGAGTTATGCACAAGAGGATGCAGAGGCACTTTACGGTTTTTTGACTGAGGAGGCTGGTTTTGCGCCGGATGGATGTCTGTTGATGACGGATAGCTCGCCGTCGCTGTGGGGTCAATCTACGTATCCGAATCGGGAAAATATTCTGAAATTGACCGAAAGCCTCTGTGCGGAACATCTACAACATGGAGATGTATTGTGGTGTTTTTTTAGCGGCTACGGTGTTAGCTATGAAGGCAAGGATTACTTGATGCCTGTTGATGGCAATCCGGCTGACATTCAGGGTACCGGGATTCCGGTAGAGTTGCTGTTAAATACTCTGAAAAATGCTCCTACCGAAACGGTGTTGGTGTTGGTGGATATGAACCGCAGCCAGACAGTGAAGGCGGGAGAAACGATCGGCACTCAAACGGCAGAGCTGGCCCGGGAACTGGAAATCCCGACGGTGCTTTCTTGCCGCCCGAATCAAGTTTCGCGCGAAACTTCTGCTCTGCGTCAAGGATTTTTTACGACGGCGCTTTTAGAGGGGCTGCGATCGGGACAGTGCATGACGCTTAAGGGTTTAGACCGTTTCTTGAGCGATCGGCTACCGGAGCTGTGCGACCACCATTTGCGTCCCAAACAAGAACCTTTGATGGTGGTGAATCCTCCTGGAAAGGCTCATTTGGTGATTTTGCCTGATGCTGCTGGGGTGCCGACTTCTGCATTGGCAGGACGCAACGGCAATATGGCGGTTGCGATGGCTGATGGGATCGATCGCCCGCAAATGGTTGCGGCTACTGCTCAAATGGAGGTGCCCGAGGCAACTCGCAACGCCGTTGATGCGTCGGTTGAGAGAACTCCTGTATCGCAGCCGAATGCTGTCAGACCAGGAAGCGGTGGGGGGGGCGATCGACCGAACTCGCAACAGCCCGAGGATACGGATAACGGGGGATCGGATAAGTCATTTTTACAGCAGTTAGTTTTGTGGAGTGGAGCTACCGCTTTGGTACTGCTGTTTGGTGTTTTTCTGACGAACAGATCAATTTTTATTGGTCAGCAGGAAGGAGATCCTCGATCGCCTGCTGAGAATGCCCAAAACCCCGGGACTCAAAAATCTGCTGGTGGTGGAGTGGCGCAGAACCAACCGCGCGCGGTACAAGCAGCGACTGATAGCAAGCAGCCTCCCTCAAGCCAGCAGGTTTGGGCTGAGGCAAAAACTTTCCTCAAGGATGGTTCGGCTTCTAGTTTTAATCGAGCGGTGGTTAAGGCTCGAACGATTCCGCCTAGCGATCCGCTCTACCCGCAGGCTCAGCAGGATATTGAGCGCTGGAGTTTGGTGATTTTGGATATTGCTAACGGGCGGGCTGCTAGGGGCAATTTCTCTGGGGCGATCGGTGCGGCTAAATTGATGCCTGATGTGAATCAGGCGGTTTACAATCAGTCGAAACAGGCGATCGCTCAGTGGGAGGAGCTATCCAAAGAGCAGGCTGTCAATGCTGCTTTGCTATCGGCCGCTGCGAGTCAAATTAAGCGCGGGGCTGCATCTACCTACAGTAAAGGCATCCAGCAAGCGAATAAAATTCAGCCCGGTCAGCCAAAGCATGAAGAAGCTCAGCAGTTGATTGGAGAGTGGAGCGGAGCTATTCTCAAAATTGCTCAGTTGCGTGCCTCTCAAGGAAAGTTGAAAGAGGCAGTTGAAGCTGCTTCCCTGGTGCCGTCGGGTACCAAGAGTTATCAGCCGGCTCAAAAGGCGATCGCCAATTGGAAAACTAAGCTGCAACGGCAGAAAAAAGGTTGATTTAGTTAATCATTTCCCGGTTTACCACCGGGAAACGATCTTAGCTAGGGGGCCCAGATAGGTCTAGCAATTCATACCTCTTGACACGGCAAGAAGAAACCGAAACATCGAGCGTCTTCAACAAGAATATTATAGACCATTTCCCCTCCGTAGAGACAGCGAGAGGGGATTTTATATTTTTATATGCTATCGGATCGATATGTTTTTGGAAAGTAAAACATATCCTAGATGTGCGTCAATTGATATTGATCGCGTGCCTCCAAAACCTCAAAAAACAGCTTCTTAAGAATAAAAAAACAGGTTTTTTTTACCGCCCAGATGGCTGTAGCGATGTTTTTGGCAAAAAAATGCTTGACACCAAACTCCTCAATAAATCAGTTTACATCTAAAATTAAATGTTTTGATTTTGGCATGAATTGCTTCTGCTTGACTGTTGATTTTATGCTTAATATAAAGTTCAGTAACTAGGAAATTTGGTTACATATAAATGCTATTTACCACCAACTACGAAAGTCCTATCGGCACCTTCAATCTTGAAAGTGAGGGTATTGCCGTGTTGATTGGTTTGACCCATTTTTTTAGCGGTTGAAAGCAAGTTACGAATGAAAAACTATTAAAAATAGTGCTGTTTTAAAATTATTAGGATTAATCACTCTGTTATAAATTATACAAAATGATCTGTAACTCGCAATAGTCGTCGGCGTGCGATCGTCCTCAATGAATTCAGAAAACAAATTCACAGCCACAGAGACCAAAATGTATCGACTCGGAAGTTCGAGTCTTCGTTGGTGCGACATCATAAAGCTGCCTTAATTAACACAAATCATGGCTTTGGAAGAATAGCCAAAAAATATATCATCTATAAACAAGAATCAAACTTGCTCGCTAATGGTAGCCCCAGTAACAATACGTATGCCTAAAGTTATAGTCCACAGCAAAGCATATGCGGGGATCTAAATCAATAGGGTGAGGTGGTAGTGTCTGGGTGTTAAGAGGGGCGCTCCAAGAGGAAGGTTCGGCGATCGATCCCTTCCCTATGGGGGAGGCTAAAACGTAAGAAGGCAAGGATCGGGAGACTGTGGTGAATTTTTTGAGTCCCGGAGAGTAGCGTTAGCACTAAACTCTGCATTATTGTAGGAAGCTAGGTAAATTTGTAACAGTTCTTAACTATGGAAAATTCTGTCAAAACTGCTAGCATGGTGACACTTTTGCTAGCAAAAACAGATAAAGTAAATAAAGTTGGCTAGCTCTAGAGGCCCCGATCCCCATCCCGGGGATCTTGAATCAATTGGATTCGTACCAAGTGGTTTTAGAGTTACAATTGGAACCAAAGCATCGCTATTTAACTGAGTTCTTTAGTTACTTTTACTTTCTGCTATGAACGTGGATTTTATCAAAGCCCAAGTCAGGTTGCTACAGGGTGCAAGTTCATCGGAGCGAGAAACCCTTATTAAAAACATCGGCGTCTGTGCTGGCGTGATCAGACCCGGAGAGTACGTGACTCCACAGCGGAAGCACGCCATCACTCTCTGGCTGCAAACAAATGCGGTGCGGCTCCGGCTGCCCCAGCTTCCTCTGGATTTATCGGGTCACAAGCCTTCACACGGAAGTAATTAAGGGGCAGCGACAGAATCACATAAATTAGTCAATCTTGTCTAAAAGTGCTTTTTTGTTGAACCCTACAGGGTCAACGAGACACCATTCAGATTGAAAAAATGTTTGTAGGGGGAGTTGAACCCGAAAAAATGCCTGCGGATCGGAAGTGGCCTACCGCTTTGGGAGACACAGGAAGTGAACGTCAAACCTGCTCTAAAAGTAGATTTGAGTAAGTTTCGCAGAACGGGATTATTGTCTACAACTAAAACGTGGGTTATTTGCTTTTAGATTTGAGATTCAAGATTGAGTTCGTGCTGGATAAATTTGCTATTTGTCGATCGGCTGAAAAATCAACCCTATCGAATAGGTATAACTAATTACACGGGCAGTCGCAGGACTGCCTTTATTTTTGAGTTCCCAGACGAAACTCCTGCAAGTTACAATAAACCCATCTACTTGCAGACAGAGTAAAGAGTTGGGAGTTCTCCTCTATTAAATACTGAGCAACTGGGATAGCTATGAATTTCACCCGGTACAGGATTTGTAGAAAGGCCAGCAACAATCTGAAATTTCTGTCCGGGTTGGTAGTGGGAGTCGGGCTGGACGGTAACTGTTGGAGATGTGGAACTTTCTGAGGGAGGATATCCGGTGCATGGCTTGAACTAGGGAGCAATTGTTATTTATGATATTAATATCATCCAACAGAAAAAGTTATTGCAATTAACTACCAGCCGGGAAGTCTAAGGGTATATTCAGAGGGGGATGAATCTCAATTGCTGCGCGAAGTACCCCCGAATGAATTACCGCGCTTGATGAAAGGCTCGTCGGATGGAGGAACGGAAGCCGACAATTAGACTTCGAGAGTACCTTTAAATTTGATGTACTTCCAGATGTTAAAACAAAAGAAATGGTATATTTAAGGTAGGTCGAAAAAAGGAAGTTTATAATGCAGCTCACCTACAAATACCGCCTCAAACCAACCAAGCCCCAACTAGCAACTATTGTGGCTCATCTAGAACTTTGTCGCCGACAGTACAACTACCGACTCGGTGAAAGATTCAGATGGTGGGAAGCCACAAGAACGCCCATTAATGCCTGCCCGTTAGTTGTTTCGATAGTCCCTCTCGATGAGATTTATCGCAATATTCCCTTAACCAGAGTGCAGACTAGGGATGGCAGAAAGAAGGATGAATCAGGGAATCCTTTAACTAAAAAAGGGGACGTTTTCTCAAATATCGAAGGCGGATATGTACAGTGGCAGACGATACAACTTGCCGACTTGAAGAACACAAAAAAGCTATTTCCTGACTACAAAGTGCTGGATTCGCAAGTCTTGCAAGATGTCGTCAACAGAGTTGAAACTTCGTTTTCAAATTTCACCACGCCCGACAAAAACGGCAATCGTAGAGGCAAGCCTAAATTCAAAGGGCGACCCTACTACAAATCCTTCACATACCCTCAACTAGACAATCTAAATATTGTCAAAGACGAGCAAAATAGGATTTGTATTAGCCTCGCAAAAATAGGTCAAGTGCCGATGGTTTTTCACCGTCCAATACCAACAGGTTTCAAGGTTAAGACGGGTACAGTTGTCAGAGAAGCGGATGGGTGGTATATTTCCCTGACGCTAGAAGACAAAACGGTTCCCGTAACGGTTGCAGAAATTCAACCAACCGAAGAAAGCACTCTTGGTATCGATCTAGGAATTACTAATTATGCCTATCTTTCCAATGGTGAAAGAGTTGAGAATCCTAGATTCTTGAGGAAATTTGCTGACAAATTAGCAAGACTTCAAGCAAGGCTAGTTAGTAGAATTAAAGGTTCTAAACCTTGGCAGATTATCAAAGACAGGATTTCCAAACTCCATCAGTTCGTAGCTAGAGCGAGACTTGATTTTCAATTCAAAATAGCACATGAACTGTTTGGCAAGTGTGAAATTTTGGTGGCTGAAGATTTGAGTATCAAGAATCTAACAAGATGCACCAAAACTAAAACTGATATTGACAGTGACGGTAACTTAGTTTATTTACCAAACGGTCAATCAGCTAAAAGTGGCTTGAATAAATCAATGCTTGATGCTGCTCACGGGCAATTTGCTAGCGTCCTGAAATATGTTGCCTGGAAATTAGGTAAAAATGTTTTGTTCGTCGATCCCAAGGGAACTTCTCAGCATTGCTGGCATTGCCTCAACAAAGTACCGAAAGAATTGTCGGAAAGATGGCATTCCTGCCAGTGCGGAGAATCTTTGGATCGAGATGAAAATTCAGCCAAACTTATCAGAAAGATTGGTCTACTGCATCAAAGTGGCGGGGGAACTCCGTCACTCAAAAAAGCCTTTGCAAAAAAGGAAAAAGAAGCCTGCGGTCTAACTGTACTCAGTTGACCGTCAGGTTCGTTCACCTTGCGCCAATTCAAATCTGAAGTGCAACAGTGTCTGATGTATGTCCATAGAATACTTCAAAAGGGGTTCGATAGTCAAGCGATTTCCTCGGTCGATTGTTAATCAAATCCACTGCCTTTTCTAACTCC
>NZ_JAHRFA010000157.1:0-6611 GCF_020883045.1 Microcoleus sp. CAWBG58
ATTGCTCGTAACGTAGCACTCAATCTTTATCGAGAAGCTGGAGAAACAAATATGGCACAGGCACAACGACTCGCGGGCTATGGTCTAGACGTTTTGAAGAAGCTGTTTAGAATGAAATAGCCCTGGGTATGTATGACAAACACCGTATCACTGAGGAGCCGTGTGATGGGAAACTATCAAGCACGGTTTTGGAGAGCAGCGACTCTCGTGAGGGAGTCGCTGACTTTAATTGTGAATGCGGCGCTCAATATCCGAAATGAAGGACTCCGCATTTTAGCGTTGGGAACCAGCGCTACTGCCAGTGGAGGGAAGGTAAGTCCCAAGGGTGGAAGGCGTAAGTCATCCGTCTCTAAGGTTCTCCCCGTCGAAGCTGGAAGCCCTACCCTCAACGACCCCAGAGCGCAGCTCGAAGGAAGTAGGGTGGGGTAGTTCACTACAAGAGCGCGCAATTCCCCTCTCCCGTGCCAACAATCTTAAATTTTGACGCAGCAAATAATTTATATGCGCTGCATTATTTGCGCGTTAACAGAGACAGCAGGTGTTTTGCTGCTTTGGCAAATACCGGATCCCGGGATTCAAATTGGCTGGGAGCTAGTAAAGCTTTAACTTCGGCAAAGTCTTCTTGGTTGAGAGTTCCTTCTTTGGTAAATAAAGTGTCTACGACTGCAATGTGTCTGGAGTCGAGGCCGAGCCGATTGCCGATCGACTGTAAGTACATTTGCTCCCTCAGGTCGATGTGTCCGTCTACCGCTGACATTTCGTAGCCGGAACCGATGAGTAACAGCTTTTCTGATTCTGAGAAGAAAGCTGTGAGAGTTAGCAATTCCGTGGGGTTAAAGTAAACCTGCTGTTTGGAGATTCCTTTGACAAGGCGCTGAATTAGTTCTATCCGATGGGGATCGCCACTAGCAAAGGCTTTGAGAGTCTTTTGCAGCCGTTCTTCTTCTTCAACTGCGATCGTCCTGTCGATAATCATCACTCCCCGCAGGATGGAAATCAGAGCAGTTAGAAAGACTACCAAAGGAGTGATATCTTGCTCGCGGAGCTTTTGGCGGCTAATCCGGGACAACAGCTCAACAACTTCAGTGCTAATCAGGGTGGTGTCCATAATTCAAAATTACTCTGGATGGGCTGTAGTGTAACTTTATTTCTCGATCTTAAGTGTTTTCAGCTAGTTGACACTCCCCGACTATCAAGGTACGGGGATTCTTGGATCAGCCAGTCGATTTGCCCGTCGATGTCACCATCAACGAGTAGAGATCGGTCTGTCCCCAAGCGTTAATTTCGGCGTGCCCCGCCGTATTTAAAATAATTCCTGCTTGCTTTAATCCTTTCGCCAAAATGTTCAAAGCTGCATTGTGGTCACGGTCTAATACCGTACCACAACTGCAAACATGAGTTCTAACAGACAGCGATTTCTGAACGCGATTTCCACAACTCGAACAATCTTGGGAAGTGTACCCAGGGGCAACAGCAACCACTGTTTTACCATACACTTTCCCAAAATATTCCAACCATTGAGAAAACTGTGACCATGCTGCATCGCTAATTGACTTAGCAAGTTTATGGTTCTTCACCATATTTTTGATCTGAAGGTTTTCGTAGGCTACGAAATCGCTAGATTTCACCACGCACAACGCCGTCTTAACAGCGAAGTCTTTACGTTGCCTACTAACTTTCAGGTGTTTTCTGCCTAATTTATTGATAGCTTTTTTACGATTCCTAGAACCTTTTTTTTTTCGAGAAGTCCTTTTCTGCAATCGTTTTAAAGCTTTTTCACTTTTACGCAAGTGTCGAGGACTAGGAACTGTTTCTCCTGCACTATCGGTGTAGAAATGGTTTAATCCTACATCTATACCAATAGCTTTACCCGTAGGAACAACTTCCTCAGTTCGTTCTACGTTGATACAGAATTGAGCATAGTAACCATCGGCACGATGAATTACCCTGACTCGCTTGATTTCCTTGGGTGCATAGAAATGTAAATCTCGACTACCAACTAATCTGAAGGTTCCCGCAGCAAAACCATCCGTAAAACTTAAACATCTTTTATCAGCGGAAAGCGCCCATCCTGATGTTTTGTATTCTACAGAACGAGTATGCTTTTTGAATTGCGGGTATCCCTTTTTCCCTGGCTTTTTACCCTTGCAATTAGCAAAGAAACGCTGGATAGCAAAAATCGCACGTTCAGCAGAAGCTTGACGCGCCATTGAGTTAAGTTTACCTGCCCATTCAAATTCTTTCGCCATGATGGCGCATTGTTTGTAGAGGTCTGATAATTTAACACCTTGATTATCGATCCAGTATCTGAGAGCTTTGTTTCGGACAAACTGAGCTGTGCGGATCATTTCGTCGATGACCCGATACTGCTGCGATGAGCCTTTTAACTTAAACTCTAGTACAATCATGGAATTATTCTATGACGCTTACGGGCGATTGTGACTATAAACCTCGCATCTTTGAAAATCTTTACACTAGAATTAAAGCCGTCCTATAGCGATCGCACTTATTCTCTCCACAGCCAGCGGACACGTAAGACTATATTAAGTGCTTTCATTTACCAGAAAGAATTGGTTGAAAGCCCGCCCGCCTGCTCGGGAGAAATTACGATCGGACTATTCATTAGACTTCTTGCAAAAGTCGGGAATAGGGAACAGGGAACGGGGGAACGGGGGAACGGGGGAACGGGGGAACAGTGAACAGTGAACAGTGAACAAGAATTAATGCAAACAACACCGCAAAAATACTTTTGCAATTCAAGTCTATTACTCTATTCCTCGGACTTAAGGGTAGAGGTAGCTCTCTTTCGGTCAACTGTCAACTGTCAACTGTCAAAGTAGGTATATCGTGAATTTGCCAACAGAGCCGTTGTGTATTAGTGATTCTAATTATGTTATTCACCAACACTGGATGAGTAGGGCTGTCGAACTGGCACGAGCAGCCGGTGATGCGGGCGAAGTGCCAGTAGGTGCTGTAATTGTTGACGGTGCTGGCCAATTGATTGCCGAAGCGCAAAATCGGCGAGAGCGAGACTGCGATCCGACTGCTCATGCTGAAGTCTTGGCGCTGCGGGCGGCGGGCAAGGTTTTGCAAGACTGGCATCTCAATCAATGCACGCTTTACGTGACGCTGGAGCCGTGCCCGATGTGCGCTGGTGCGATCGTACAAGCTCGGCTCGGTTTGCTGGTATACGGAGCAGATGACCCGAAAACTGGCACAATTCGCACGGTGGCCAATCTTCCAGATAGCGCGCCTTCGTGTCATCGCTTACAGGTACTCGGCGGTATTATGGAGTCTGTTTGTCGAGAGCAGTTGCTTGCTTGGTTTGAAGCCCGCCGCCAAAATTAACAGGTAAACTTTTTTACTCTCCCATAGCAAATGTTTAATCGAATTTGGCTCTTTAACTGAAATAATAGGAATTGCCCGATCGAGCTTTTTCGGCGGTTGACTCCGCCTAAAAACGGATACTTGCTTGCCGGCACTCGTCGCGGTGCACTCAAGATTTTAGACTTTTGCTCAAACTCCCAGATTCATCTGTGGCATAAATCTCAAATCTAAAATCTCAAATCCCTTGACGGCTGTGCGGTAGTGGTGTCGGCTGGGATCCTGTTTTACCTGCTTACAGATTATCTGTTTTGGGTGCGATCGCTTGCGGAGGCAAAGGCCAATAGCAAAAGTGTCCCCATCGAAAGACTAAAGATTTGCCAAGCAACATATCTTTAGACTCTATATATCGATATAGCAGGGTAATTGCCATGCGTCATACTGCCGCGATCGCCATTGAGTCCAGTAAATCATCTCTAGTGAAGCCAATGCCTGCCAAGGTAGCATCTAATACCTCTCGCGTTTCTCCTTGGTTAACCTCCTTGTTTTATCCGCTAGGTCACTATATTGTCCTACCGTTTTATTTTGGCAAGATTAGGATAACCGGACAGGAACACTTGCCAAAAGACGGGCCTGTAATCTTAGCCCCAACGCATCGTTCCCGGTGGGATGCGCTGATGATGCCCTATTCAACGGGACAGAAGGTGACTCGACGCGATTTGCGGTTTATGGTAACTGCTGATGAAGTCAAAGGAGTGCAAGGTTGGTTTATCAGACATTTGGGAGGCTTTCCTGTCGATATCAAGCATCCAGCAGTTAGCAGTCTTCGTTACGGCGTGGAGTTGCTTCTCGACAAGCAAATGTTGGTGATTTTTCCTGAAGGTGGCATTTTTCAAGATGGTGAAGTTCACCCTCTCAAGGCTGGATTAGCTCGTTTAGCCCTGCAAGCGGAGTTGAGCACCCCTGGCTTGGGAGTGAAAATTGTACCGATGAGTATTCGCTATCGCCCGCGCATTCCTCGATGGCGTTCTGAAGTGAAAATTGCGATCGGCGCTCCGATTTCTGTGGCAGATTATGCTAATGGTGGTAGTGGTAAAAAAGAAGCAAAATTGTTGACAGCCGAACTCGAAATGGCTCTTAAAACTCTTGATGACAGTTGACAGTTGATGGTTGATGGTTGATGGTTGATGGTTGGCAGTTGATGGTTGATGGTTGATGGTTGACCGAAGGAAGCAAAAATAGGGAAGAATTAATTGTGATATAATATCTTTTGGTGGTGTTGAGAGTTTCGGCACTTATTTTGCTTGGTTGTGTCTGTATAAAAAGTCAGAATTAATGGATTGTGGTTTGAACTTTAAGCCTGGTCAAATAGTTAGTTTAGAATGTGGAGATGCGTGCCTGCATTCAGAGGTAATTCAAGTAGTTGAAGCACGTCAAATTTGTTGGGTGCGCCCTTTGATGTTGGTTGGATTCGTTTCGGGGAAGGATTTCTCCCAAAGCTGGCCGGAAGAATACACTTTATCGGATTTGCGAGATGGTTCTGATTTGCTGTGGCCGCTGAGTTTGTTTCGGGCGGCGCTGGATACGGAGGTGATTTCGCTGTTGACCCAGTTGCAGTCTCTGGACTCCGATCGCAAGGATAGCACGATCGCCTCTCGGCAACTTAGAGATTTTGTCGATCGAGTTTGGGCAACTTTTCCCAGTGCTTTTAATTAAAAACACCCGGCGGTTGAAACCGCGTCTATACAAACAAAACCTGCCTCCGCAGGTTCAAGAAAACCCGGCGGTTGAAACCGCGTCTATACAAACAAAACCTGCCTCCGCAGGTTCAAGAAAACCCGGCGGTTGAAATTGTGTTATTTTCTTGAGTCGGCGTCCGGCGGACATGGTTTGTATAGAAGCGATTTTAATCGCCGACTCTCATCATTCGTTTGTGTCGGGAAATTTCAATCGCTGACTCTTATCTTAATTTAAAAGACGGCGTGAGAAAGTTCTGCCGGATCCAGATTATTATGAATAACTTGACCGTCGCGGAACCAGACAACCCGGCGAGTTTGACGAGCTACTTCCGGTTCGTGAGTTACCATCACAACAGTCATGCCGGCTTCATTAAATTCTGTGAAAATATCCATTACTTCTTGAGTAGTTTTCGTATCCAATGCACCAGTCGGTTCATCTGCAAGCAACAACACGGGACGGTTAACAATTGCGCGGGCGATGGCTACCCGCTGCTGCTGTCCTCCTGATAGTTGATTTGGTTTGTTTTTCAGGCGACTTTCTAGGCCAACTTTGGTTAAGGATTCCTCTGCGCGTTCGCGTCTTTCGGATGAGGGAATGCCTGCATAAACCATCGGTAACATGACATTTTCTAATGCTGTTAGTTGAGCTAGCAGGTGAAATTGTTGGAAGACAAAACCTAATTTTAAATTACGAATTCCGGCTAATTCTGATTCGGGCATTTGGGCGACATCTACGCCGTCTAGGTAGTAACTGCCGCTCGTAGGTCGATCGAGACAGCCGATAATATTCATAGCTGTAGATTTGCCTGAACCGGATGCGCCCATAATTGAGCAATACTCTCCTTGCGTTACCGTCAAGCTGATTCCGTTGAGGGCGCGCACTTCTAAGTCGCCGACGCCGTAGACTTTGGTTACGTCTTTGAGACCGAGGATGACGGGTTTTGAGGTGGCTTGCAGGTCGAGGTCTTGGTGGGTCTCGGTTTGTAGTTCAGGCATTTGTTTTTATGTGCGATCGACACAACTTACTACTAAGTTAACACTTCTGAGTGGTTTTCGGGGGTGGAAGGGCGATGTTTTGACGGTTGCGGGACTTACACACAAGCAGTTAGAAACCGGGTTTTTGGATGTAAATAATTCGTTACAGCGCGCGGAAACGATAAAACCCGGTTGTTTTGGTGTTGGTGAGTAAGTCCTGAATTAAACAATTTGTGGCTTAAATGCGATCGGGATCAATGTTCAATTCGCGCAGTTTTGCTGCTAATACCAATTCACTATGAAGTTGCACTTAATGTAGCTTCAAGGATATAGTCCCAGCCACAGAGTGATAAAACTACCTCGTTCGTCAATACTCCGGACAGTTTTGGAACAGGGATGCACAAGCGAGCAGAGACAAAAAGTCTCTGGAATTTTCACCGAAAATCCAAAAAAAAGGCACTTTTTACGTTAAGCTCAAAAAACACACGAACTTAAAAAAATGCCTGATGAATATTCTAGAATCTATTTTACAACAAATGTCAGGGATTAGTCAATCCCCAAAAAAGTTTATGG
>NZ_JAHRFA010000158.1:0-6544 GCF_020883045.1 Microcoleus sp. CAWBG58
TCTAACGAAGCTTTTTCTTTTTCCATGTCTTTTTGTGGCAGTTGTAATTTATTCATTTTTTATCACAGTCAAGTATTGCATATATATTGTACCATAACCTTGATAATGATTTAGGATTGCTATATACCATATTCTGTTAATATAAAGTTTAGATGCGTTCGCCCTGGATGCAAGCCTCCGTGCCTTCTTCCCAAGCTTCCTCTACAAAATTCCTCAAAAAAGTATTCGGAATAGATTCAATTGATTCTTCAATAGCACCCGCAATAGTCCAGCTTTCTCCCGTTCCCCACTTGTCTATCTTTTCGCTCCCGAACAAACCTCTAAGAGCAATTCCCAGCGGATTAGCTGGGTTTTTTAATGCGCCCCTAACATTTTTGTAAAGCCACAAAAATGAAGATTGCACGCCCATCCTAAAACCGGCTTGAATTACCTCACCAGCAGCGTCGAGCAACTCGTCCAGAGCTTGCTCGCCAACTTCTTTCAATAAGTGAGTTGCTAGCGCTTCATTAAAAGTCATGATGGCCGCTGCCGGAACTAAACCGCAGCCTATCCACCCGATCGCCCGCCCTACGGCACCCCCCAATACGCCGCCAAAGGCATTCCACAAACCCTCAATTTGTTTGTCAATACCTTCGTCGGAGATGTTCCAGTTGAAATTAGCAATAAATTGAGTGCCGCCAACAATCCAACTCCAAAGTTTAGTCCAACTAAATGAAATTAATTGGACAACTCCCGATACCAAGAAACCCACGAACCGCGTTGCACCGTCCCAAATAGCCTCTAGAAATCCTTTGTCTTCAGATGATGTAGTGGCACTCGCCGACCAGGTGCGGATAATATTGCCACCAGTCGAAGACTCTCGCATTTTGCGGCTAGCCAAATCGCGTAGAACCCACCCAATTTTTTTTATTGCATCAGCCATTTGATTTTCCTGCCTGGCCTATATTGTCCCCAATTTGTCGGATGCGGGGCCTTCTGTCTCTCGACCTGCCGTAGGGAGTTTGTGCATCTTCGATTCCCGTCTCAAAACCAAATCCATCCTCTACCTGATCGAGGAAATCTTCCCAGTCTTTAGTGTGCTTAGGTTTACTCGGGTCATCGTCGTTAGTTATAGGATTTTCTAGTTTCTCGCTTAAGTCAGCACTGCCTTTGATTGATTCCAAGATTTGCGATTTGATGTCTTTTTTAGGGTCTACTTGCCGCCAATGTACTGCCCTGGTAATGGCAGCAGCCTGCAACAAGTCTAATAAGATATCTCGCTGCGTTTCCTTGGCTTCGTACTGAATACCTTTGACGTGGATTATACTTTCTTTAATCAATTCATCAATTGATTCGCTTTTTGGGGTAAACGTTGAGGGAACCTCAATATCTGCCTCGTCGTAGGGGAAATTCATGTATTTAGCAATCGCCATGCTTGCCAAGTAAGCTTTGATTGCTTCTTGCCGACCCATTCCGGACTCGCATAAGTTGCGAGTTGCGATGGCGACGAGGGCTTCTACGTTGGCTTGCAAGCTAAGTATCTGCCCTTCCATTTCTGCAATTGATTCCGCTAAATTTGGAAACTTAATTTGTTTGCCCTGGTCTCCTTCTTTTGTCAAATCGCTGTCTTTTACGTCGATTTGAATTTGCCATTGCCCCCAGCGTTCGTCATCGCGCTCAAACATCCACATCAAGAGATCGGAAAAATCTTCGATTTTCTGTTGAGGCGGTTCTTCTGGCTCTTGACCTTTTTCAACTGTTTGAACAATTGTACTGGGAAGTTCGCCGGGAAACTTACTAATCCCCAGTCTTTTGTGGATTTGGCGCATCAATTTGATGGACTCACGACAGCATTCATCCATTTCTTTTCTAGGTGGTGAGTTGGGGGGAACAGGAAAAAAGGCTGGGGGCAGTACAAGCTCATTGAAAGGAACTCCGATAGATCCATCCGAGCATCTAGGCGGAGGGCTAATAGAAACCAAAGTAGATTTAAAGTTAGAAACCTCCCCACGGATTCGACTCCCTGGATAATCTTTGTGGAAATATTCAATATAATCGTATTCCTGTCGAATGAAGATTATATAATAATCGAAAGAAGAACCTGTGTTTGATAGCCAGTAGGAACCAACATTACCAGTAACGTCGAATTTTCCTCTAAAGTCCTCCCACTGACCAACGCCAAACACCTTATCCGCATCTGCTGGGTAATTTGGCTTGTAGCCTTCTCGAAAATCGCCGTTAAAATTTTTAACGGTATCCTCAAAACTTTCATTTATTTTCTTCATGCCCTCGGAGACAGGAAGAGCGTCAGGCCACCTCCATGCCTGTATCATTGCAGTCCATTTGACGCCATCCGGGCATTGAGATTGAATATTTAAATTATCAGGAATATAGATTGTTGGTGTTGGTGTTGGCGTTGGCGTTGGTGTTGGTGTTGGTGTTGGTGTTGGGTCTTTCTTTTCCGGAAATCCAAAACCAAGCTGAAAAGAAATTGGTGTACCCGGAATTTGCACCGAAAATCCTACCCCCACGCCCTCAGGACTTTTAGAAACTTCAATTCCAAATCCCACTACCTCGCTGCTAATGCTTCCGCCCTCTATTTGACCGGTACTTGTATTGATAGTCACGCCACCTCCAACCCCAACAACTCCCCCCGGGATTTCTGCGCTGCCAGCGATCGATATTGAGCTCTTGGAAGGATCCTCATAATTGGGGTTTCCACTGATATCGAGTCGCACGGGACTTACATCTACGCTGACTCCCCCGGTGACAGACATCCCGCCAATATTTGCAACTTCGCGGGTGACTCCAATACCACCGCTGGAAACTGACGGCTCAGATTTTCGGCCCATATCTACGCCGCTATCTTTGCCGAGGTCGATCGCACTTGACCCCTTTGTGGCGCTGGGCGACAGAGATGATTTAGACGAAACCCTAGACATAGCTCGCCTCTATTCCCGAAATTCGGGACGGACTACCTTCGGCGATCGCCCAAAGCTCACCTGTCAAAGTTTCCTCAGTCAGGTTCCCGCCACCATTAGCCCCTAAATAAATTCCTGAACCTACTGCAACGCTCGAATTACCAGCAATCCAAATATCTGCATTCCCGGTATTGGTGCCGTATAAAATCGCCCTATTCGCATTAGCCAACCTAAATCTAGTGGGGGCTGTTGAGGGGATATCGACACCGTAAGGAATAGCATTTCCAACGATTTTATTTACTGGCTTAGCAATCAAGGCGACATTAAATCTAAAATCGCCTTCTAAATTAATGTAGTCACCGGCCCCTAATACTCCATGCCCATAATTGATTATCGATACACCCAATCTGTCGTCGGGACTGAGTAACTTTAATTGATTGATGGTGAGGTAGGGAATTGTAAAAGGAATTGTCGTTTCCCTCCCTTTATTTTGCAATCTTGCAGTTGCCAAGTCTGACCAAGTTCCGGTGCCTTTTCGAGCATGGAACCTTAAGCCTACAAAAGGATAATCCTCCTCGATGGCAAGCATTGCAGCGATTTTCTCTGCCGCCGTCATCTCTGGATAAATATCGGGGTACGGGGCTTTTTTGTACGAAGGCAGGTGAATCGCGCCGCTAAATGCTTCTAGGTAGAAACTTCTTCCTAAGTGGTGGGAATTAGATAAGGAAATATACTCGGCAAAGGCGTCTGCACAATTCAATATTTCAATAATTCCCGTGCCGTCGGCGCTAGTAATAGTTCGCCGGAAAGTTCTGGTGTTCTCTAATTGATTCTCTGCCATTAGGTTAGATACACCTTCCCTTCAATAACAGAGCCGCCACCAGGCAAAATGATAATTTCTATAGGAAATTCGAGTGAGGCGCTAAACGTTGCATTTGTGCCGCCACTGTTATTAAGTACGTGCTGGCACCGAGTTACGGCAGTTATCTTGTCAGGATTTTTGACCGGGTCTAATTCTAGGAGTTTCAAAACCATCACGGCTTCCATTGCAGCCTGTGCCAGGTTTGGCGCCAAGCTGTTTCCACCAGTCCCACTGGTGAAAGTCGATCCTGTTAAGTAATGAATTGCCGTGTAATTGGACGCGCCGTTAGCGGTATTGCTGGCGGTTACGTTGAGCAATAAGTCGATGTTTGCCTTTTTAGTAGACAGGTTTGCCGTGATACTTATTTTGTCGGTTCTGTCTACCGCTATTCGTGACAGCAAATTTTCCTCTTGTTCAAGAAGTCCGAGAATGCCGTATACATATCGCTCTTTGCTGGCGGGCCCTGTTGGGGCCGAGTAAGAGGCTCCCGAGACAGTGGCGCCGGCGCCTGGGGTGTGTGGTGCCATGTTGATGGAGAGTTTGTAACAATCTAATTTCAGTTTATGCAGGATTTCGTTGTAAATATGATTGGCACTTTTTCTTAAGAAGTTGCTGAAATAGATAAAAGAGCAACTTCTTAAGTTTTAATTACTCCCTCGCTGTACGGGTTTGAGGCGCTAGAGTATAAAGGGGTGTTAAAAGGTTGTCGATTGTCTTGTTTTTAGAGGGAAAGAGCAACAGGTGAAAGTTGATGGATTTGGACAGGCCTCGAAAATGACTCAAGACATTTACGAGCGAATCAGCAAACATTTTTTTACAGATGTTCACAGGGTTTTCTTGGCTGTTTCTTGGTACACTGGCGAGAGACCGGAGGCTATACTAAAAAGCAAGGTTTCGCAATTTTATGTAAATCCATCTAGGCGCATCGTGCGCTCGGAAATAATCTACAGCGCGACGACACGGAAAGACAAGAAGACCAGAGAAGTCCCCTGTCACATTGCTCTGGAAAAAATTCTTCGAGATTATGAATGCTTGGAGGATGGCTATTTATTCCCGTCCCGAGTTAAGCCGGGGAAGCCTTTGTCGCGGCAGGCGATCGATCGCGCTTTTCGACGCGCATTAAAAAAAGCCGGCCTTGAAAATCAGGGATATTCCCTGTATTCAGCGAGAAGGGGCTTTATCACCGAGAAACGAGACGGAAGCCTCTGGCTTTTAGACATGAGGAGGAAGTCGGTAGCGGTTTCAACCGCCTTCAATATTTTTTTTATATTGGTTGTTTTACAGTCATATTTCAAGGGAGCATCCCGGTTTTGAAAAAGCCTCAAATAGCCAACAGATCGTTAAGGTAAGCACAACGAAGTTTTAGCATCTTGTTATGACATTTTTTTTCAACCATTGAGCTCCCGAAATTTTCAACCTTCTATCTATTTGTTTGACCGTCGATTCCACCGCTCCCGAGCCAATCGAACAAATCTTGTCTGATGATAATTGCTCATAGTTAACAATTCGAGAGCGATGCTTTTCTAGATACTTGCAAAAGTTTTTGGCTGCTTTTTTGCGAGAATTTTTAAATAAATTTAGGGTGGATTCTACCTGGCCTTCCCACAAAAAATTCTTGGCTTTGGCTAGAGATTTCAATGACCCTCCCACTTTATATAAATTTTCTATTAAATGATACCAATCTAATATTTCTCGTCGGGTTTTACCAGGATTTAACTGGCTCATAATATTCCATATTCCATCATGCCCATCACCCAAACAAGTTAATATATCGGCTAATGGCTGATGGTTTATATAGTTAATTAACTCTTCATTCTCTTGATAAAAAGCCCCATGATAACTTTCATGTAACCGCACTGCTTTGTAATCTTGCCAATGACAGCCTTCGCCCAACTTCCCTCTCAGGCGGACTTTCCCTCCATCTATGCTTGTTTCTTTTACCTCTATTTTGGCCCTCGGTTCTGACCATTCTTGTTTTTCTACCAATCTATGTAAACAAGTATGTCCTATCTTTACTCCTGTCTGAACTTCCATTTCTTGGGCTGCCTTGAAGTAGGAAACATTAGCTATTTGACCCAAACAGCATTTTTCAAATAATGGAGATAATCGAGTAGATTTCTTGACCTCTAATTTTTCGGCCTGTTTTTCAGTAATTCTTAGTTCACCTATACAGCTTTTTACTGTGCGCCGTCGTCCTTGTTCTGTTCCTGTTGCTTCTTTGATAAAAAAAAACCGATTTGTGGGCCTACTGTTTCCAGCCATTGTTGCCTGAGATGTTTTTCAATGTTTTCCAGACTGGTCACTTCACTTGGGGGTGTATTGTTATACCAAATTTTAGCAATTTCTGCCGCACAGGATTCCAACCGTTCTAGTTCTTCAGGGGTCATGGCTCTTTTTCTCGACTTTTTTTGACGCTTTTATTCATTTTAACTATTTTACACTTCTTCAATACTTCGGACAGTTTTTTAACGACTCTGTAAGCCTTACAGCGGCCGCCATTGCATTTTTAATGTTTTTTTGAAACGAGCGGGCGCTTACTCAAAGATTGAAAAAATACCCATCCCTATAGCCATCAAGGGTTTGAGATACTCTCCTTAGATCTAAAACTGTCCGAAGTATTGCTTATTCGGACATTTACAAAACCGGGATGCTCCCTATTTCAATCTTAAATCAAGAATACTATGCTAATATAAACCAAGGAGGGAAACAGAATGTATGGATGCCAGCAAAATCTAATTAGTCCAGACAAAGACTTAAAAGCAGTCTGAGAATTCTTGTGTAG
>NZ_JAHRFA010000159.1:0-6532 GCF_020883045.1 Microcoleus sp. CAWBG58
AAGCGCAACTACGTACCTAAGAATCAACCCCTATCAACGGCTTACCACTTAATTCAACCTTAAAATATCTAACCACCAGTCATTGACGGCACGGCAGTAATTGCAGTAATTGTTCGAGCTAATCGGTTGTTGTTTGTTAACATCACAACCTCGCCGAGATATTTTGCGGTTCGGCATCCGGGCGCCGCATAAATTAGCATCTGTAAAATTAGCTTTGTTCAATCTCGCATCGCTCAAATCGGCCCCTCTGAGGTCAGCACCGCTGAGATTTGCACCGCTTAAATCAGCTTCTTTGAGGTCAGCACCGCTGAGGTTTGCCCCAGTAAAATCGGCATTTCTCAGGTCACTTCGACTTAGTTTAGCTGCGATCAAATTACTGCATTTTAAGTTTGCCAACTGGAGAGTTGCATCGAGCAGAGAACTCTCGCTGAGATTGGCATTTTCTAAGTTTGCTCCCCTGATGTCTGCCCTGCTCATGTCGGCTTTGCTGAGGTCGGCATCGATTAAAAAGGCATTTCTCATGTTGGCGTTATTTAAATTAGCTTCCATTAAATCCGCCGCAGTCAAATCCGCATCTACTAAGTCGGCCCTGCTGAGAGTGGCGCGACTCAAGGAAGCGCCAAACAAATCTGCACGGCTCAAGGAAGCACCAAATAAGTCGCATCCGGGACATCCTCTTGTTGCTAGCAGCCGCTTGATTAGAGGCAGATTTTGAGCTTGTAAGGGAACTGCTGCGCCAAATGGGAGTAGCAGAATCACTGCTGCCAGAATTGTCAGTTTAATTTTTGTCATCAGGTGTTGCGCGTTTAAATTGTATATGTCAATTACCTATTACCTAGTTGTCAAATCATCTCCTCATCAGACTTTCTCCCTGGATCTCTCCCCTCTGCCGGAATCTCCTCGAACATAACAGACTATGTAGATGCAAGCAAAGCTTAGTCCGGGTAATTCATCTAACTGCGTTTTATCGCCTAGTTTTCTCCTGGAATAACGCGCGCGGGGCTAAAAACAGGGTTTATTGCTAGATTTTTCGCTGTCAAATCCAATATTTTTAGCAGAAACGGCCTTGTTTGCAGCAGTCTTAGTCTAGTGGATTGACGTGGCACGCCGGTGTGAGATTCGCGGACGATCGCATTTGCGGATATTACTTACTCCTTTAGGATGAGAGCGATTACCTCGAATCAGCTTTGCAGGCTACCGGCGAGCCACCGTTGGCAGTGGCTCAATGCCTTGTATTTTGTAGTTGGCGACGGCTGGGGTAAATGAGCTCCGGCAGTGATTCGGTAATTTCTGGTGGATGCAGGCGGATTGTGCTACGGGGGCGATCCCTCTCCGTACAGGCGATCGGTAAATAAGCCAATTGGCTTAGACTCTTAAGACATATTGCTGATGCGATTCCTTCTGCAAAAAAGATAGCATTTTGGTGTGATCGCCGAAATTATACTTAACAAGCAAGTATAAAAAAAGACAAGGTGTGTCGGCGGGTGTGAAAATTGGGTACAACTAATACTTTCAGACGAGGAAAATTAATGTCGAACAGCATAGATCAACTGGCAGAAGGCGGCAGAGGCATCAAACTCATGTGGCAGATTGCAGACGAGCTGAGTTACACCCGGACTTTCGACGGTCGAAATTGTTTGTCGCTGAGCAAAAGTTACGAAGTAGAAAGTCGCGATCGATCGCAAAAGATAAAAAAGGCTAGCGCTTTAGATGGGTTAATGAATTTTTTAAAGAAGTGGGATTGGCAAGATGACATTGAGCAGGAAGCGGAACTGAATGAAAGTTCTTTTAAAAACATCAGCCTGCAAGTCAACACAGATATGAATGCTTTAACTAAAGTTTTGGACTGGTTGGAGCAGTTGCAAGATGTATCGATCCCCAATGAGGTTTGGTTCCAATTACAGCTAGCTTTAGCTGAAGGTTTCACTAATGCAGTTCGTCACGCTCACAAAAATCTGCCCGCAGAAACTCCTATTCAACTGCAAATTACGGTATGTAGCGGACACTGGCAATTCAAACTTTGGGATTGTGGCCCGCGTTTTGATTTTGATGCTAAGCTCCAAGAAATTATCGCAACAGATAGAAAACGCTTTGCTGATTTAGAGGTTTTGAGCGATACTTCCTTGATACCTAGCAGACCGACAACTTTGGACATATCTCAGTTTCCGATTGCTGGGTAAAGTAACAATTAACAGACTGGCACGGTTGAAAATGTGTTATCCTAATAACGGTGTTAGGGGAAGAGTTACGGGTTGTGTCTCCGCGCGGGTCAGGGATTTTTAATACTAGCGACCTGCTGCGGAGAAGGTTAAAAGCTATGGGCTTGGGTGAGGTTGACAAAGGCTAGACAAATGTAGACTAAGGTAATAGAAAAACTTGACAAACCTAGAGAAAAAAGCCTACGATCGAGAAAGTTATTTAATTGATGCTTGTGCTGTTATCGATCGAGACCAAGTTAAAATTAACAAGTGCCGAAAAACAATTGATGAGTAAACACGCTGGAATAGCTCGTTTTACATACAATTGGGGTTTGGCGACTTGGCAAAACTTGTACCAAGATGGACTAAAGCCCAACAAATATATTCTCAAAAAGTTTTTCAATAATCACGTCAAGCCAGAGCTAGAATGGATTAAAGAAAAAGGAATTTGTCAAAAGATCACTCAATATGCTTTCGACCAATTAGGTAATGCGTTCGATCGTTTCTTTAAAGGACTTGGTGCTTATCCCAATTTTCAAAAGAAGTTTCAACACGATTCTTTCACTATCGATGCTGGTGGCAAGCCGATGAGAGTTGGTGGTGTCAGGATTAAATTACCGACAATTGGCTGGCTCAGAACCTTTGAGGCATTGCCAAATGTCACGACTTCTAAGATGACGATTTCTAGAATTGCTGAAGATTGGTATTTGTCTTTTGCCTATGAGCAACCAGAACAAGTAACAATCAAGCAATTTGAAGTTGTAGGAGTAGATTTAGGCATTAAAACCCTAGCTACACTTTCAACGGGAGTTGTGTTTGAAAATTCCAAACATTATGACCGAGAAGCAGCTAAGTTGAAGCGATTGCAGAAGCAATTATCTCGAAAAAATAAAGGTAGCAATCGTCGATTCAAAGCCAGGATGAAAGTGGCTAAACAACACAATCGAATTGCCAATCTCCGCAAAAATACTCTTCATCACGTTACTACTTATTTGAGCAAAAACCACGCCCAAGTAGTAATTGAAGATTTGAATGTAGCCGGGATGATGGCTAATCATAAGCTAGCCAAAGCAATTGCTGATTGTGGATTCCATGAATTCAGGCGACAACTAGAGTATAAGTGCCAGAAATTCGGCTCCAAACTAATAATAATTAGTCGGTGGTATCCCAGTTCTAAAACTTGTTTTAGTTGTGGAAATATTCAGGATATGCCTCTCAAAAAACGCACCTATGACTGTTGCTCGTGCGGCATATCTATCGACCGCGATCTCAACGCGGCGATTAACTTATCGAGGTTGGCTTAACCTTGAATGCTCATGGAGGGATAGCCGCTCCGATGCCCCCTGTGAAATGAGAATTAATGACTAGGCTTGTCTAGGATTTATATAGCAGTCTCTAGCAGTTCGACAGAAATGGGTTCCTTTATCAAATTAGACTTTCAAATTAGACATGAAAAATTAACCACAAAAAGTTAAAATTTATTCACATTAATTTTTAATTTTTTAATCTATGATGGTATCTGGTCGCTCACCAAATACTAATGATTTCCAAAGAAAGTTTATTTGTGGTGTCTCTATTTCCCTACTTGGGTTTTCTCTGGTTTTTGACGAAATCTGGAAAAACTCCTCGTTTAGCTCTGATGGGATTTTACGGCACTCTCGTGTTTGTGGGTGTGACTATTCCCGCAGCAATTTACGCAAAAGTTGCCTACAACGAGTCGCTAGCAAATGTCGATTGGCTCCACGGTTGTGCGGAACTATTCTTGACACTTGCCAATATTTTAGTAGTTTTAGGCTTTCGGGAAGCGGTGATTAAAGCCAAAGCATCCTCACAGAATGGTGGCGAGGAGGAAGAATGTCTTGCAGACGGGGGAAAATAGCCGCCGTTGACAGTTGACAGTTGACAGTTGACAGTTGACAGTTGACAGTTGACAGTTGACAGTTGACAGTTGACAGTTGACAGTTGACAGTTGACAGTTGACAGTTGAGGGCGATCTCTACCTAGAAGGAAGAGGATTGGAGTAATGAATCGTCTGATTTTAATTTCTACGCCAAAGGGAGATGCTTTCAACCAATTATTTCTGGTATAAAACCCGGTTTCTGGCTTAACATCCATCGCTGACAATAGCTGATTTTGGCTAGAAACTGGGTTTTTACGGCGAAGCGCATTCTAGAGTTGCCGATCGGCTTACTTGCAAAATTTCAACCAAGCATTAAAATATGTGGAAACTCAAATCAAGCACTTCTAGCGCCGAGCTTGCCTGAGATCCGAGATTTTGGGTGGGGAAAACCCGTATCTGTGGCGCGATCGACAATCCTGCTCTCGCCGTCAGCGGAAATAGACTACCATATTGCTAAGTCTAGCTTTGGTGGGAATCTCCAGGCAGGAAAAAGATGAGCTATTGTCTCAATCCCCATTGCAACAAGCCGCAGAATCGTGATTCAACCAAGTTTTGTCTGGCGTGCGGCTCAAAATTGCTGCTGAAAGAGCGTTACCGCGCCCTTCAACCTATCGGTGAAGGAACATTTGGCAGAACTTTTTTAGCTGTCGATGAAGATAGGTTGAAAAGTCGCTGCGCCATTAAACAATTTTTCCCCCACGTTCAAGAAAAGGCAGAATTAGAAAAGGCAACTTCACTGTTTAAACAAGAAGCTCATCGCCTGTACGAACTCGGAGAACACCCGCAGATTCCAAGTTTACTGGCTTCTTTTGAACAAGCAAAACACCTGTATCTTGTAGAAGAGTTAATCGAAGGAAATAATTTGTTTCAGGAGTTGCAGCAGCGCGGAGCTTTTAGCGAGGAACAGATTTGGGAATTGTTGATTAATTTGTTGCCTGTTTTGCAATTCGTGCACGAGCGGCAGGTAATTCATCGGGATATTAAGCCGGAAAATATTCTGCGGAGAAATCCCCAAACTTTCTCGACTCCTGGTAATGGAAAAAAAGGGATAAGTCTGGCAGAATCTTCTACTGTACAGGGGAAATCGAGGGGGGGTCAGTTTGTGCTGGTAGATTTTGGAGTTGCTAAGCACATTAGCGCGATTTCTGAGGCGAAAACTGGTACGATAACGGGAACTGCTGGCTATGCACCGATCGAACAAATTCGCAGCGGTAAGGCGTATCCGGCGAGCGACCTTTACAGTTTGGGCGTTACCTGCATTCACTTGCTGACTGGGGCGGTGCTGAATGATTTGTTCGATGCTTTGGAATGCAAATGGATTTGGCGATCGCACTTAGCGCAAAAAGGCATCAAAGTCAGCCAAAAATTAACAACTATTTTAAATAAATTGCTCAAAGATTCCGTAAGGGAGCGATATCAATCCGCGGCAGAAGTGCTGCACGACTTGGTGAAATTTGGGCAATATCCCCGATCGCAAATTGCGTATAACTATCGCACCAAAATAGCCATTAATTCGTCTGTAACTCACTCGCAGACAGCGACAGCAACCGCCGTATCTGCCGCGCCACCTCAGAATGTGCAGGTGACAACCGCAGCTAGCAACCCGCAATTATTATCTCATAACTGGCAGTGCGCGCGCATTCTTCACGGTCATTCAGACTCGGTTAATGCTATTGCAATTAGCCCTCAAGGCAATATTCTCGCTAGCGCCAGCGACGATAAAACAATTAAGCTGTGGAACCTGCAAACAGGGGAATTAATCCATACTTTTTTCGGCCATTGCGCGACGGTTGATGCGGTGGCTATCAGCCCCGATGGGAGAATGCTGGTTAGCGGCAGTTTTGACAGAAAAGTTATTGAGTGGAAGCTGGATAAAAAGGCGATGATTCGCGAGTTTTACAGCGATTATGGGTCGCCGTACAGTCACCGGTACGGCTCCGTATATTCGGTGGCTTTTAGCTGCGATGGAGGGGCAATAGCAAGCGCTAGTGGGGACAATAGTATTAAGCTGTGGAACCAGCACAACGGAGCTTTAGTTCACAAACTTTCGGGACATTCTGACAAGGTTTTATCTGTGAGTTTTCGCCCTCAAAGTATGATGCTGGCTAGCGGTAGTGCGGACAAAACTATTAAGGTTTGGCGTGTAGGGATGGCCCAGAGTGTGCGGACTTTTGTCGGACATTCTGATTGGGTTTATGCGATCGCCTTTAGCCAAGATGGTAAGATGATTGTCAGCGGTAGTGCCGATACTACCGTCAATACTTCGGACAGTTTTTAGGCAGCGAGAGTACCATAGGATAGGACTGACGGAAGGTTAGGGTGATTTAAAATGAAATTCCGGTCTAAATCTAACTTATCAATAAAGGTGTAAAGTATATGCCTATTGAATTCACGGCGTTTATAAGAGGTCATGGAAAACACGAATGGCTCGGGC